>NZ_MOMO01000067.1:0-26225 GCF_009933855.1 Pseudomonas sp. SG-MS2
GCTGCACGACCATGGTGTGGACAACGACGCCACCCTGGCCAACCTGGGCAGGCAGGCGGTGGTCGCTGCCGCGGCCGGTGCCGATTTCATCGCACCGTCGGCGGCGATGGACGGTCAGGTTCAGGCCATCCGTGGTGCACTGGATGCCGCGGGCTTTCACGACACCGCGATCATGGCCTACTCCACCAAGTTCGCCTCGTCGCTCTATGGCCCGTTCCGTGAAGCCGGTGGCACCACGCTCAAGGGCGACCGCAAGAGCTACCAGATGAACCCGATGAACCGCCGCGAAGCGGTGCGCGAGTCGCTGCTCGACGAGCAGGAAGGCGCCGATGTGCTGATGGTCAAACCGGCGGGTGCCTACCTGGACGTGATCGCCGACATTCGCGCTGCGTCGCGTTTGCCGCTGGCGGCTTACCAGGTCAGCGGTGAGTACGCGATGATCAAGTTCGGCGGCCTGGCCGGCGCCATCGACGAAGGGCGAGTGGTGCGCGAGAGCATCGGCGCGATCAAGCGTGCCGGTGCCGACCTGATCCTGACCTACTTCGCCATGGACCTGGCCCGCGAAGGCATCTGAGGCCAATACACGCGAGAAATCGCTGAGTGTGGAATTATTTTGTGTCCCTGTGTATCTGATGCCAAAGAGCCTCAGTGACAGGGACACAGGGATGAAATCACGCAAGAAAACCGTCAAGCCGATCGGCTTGAAAGACATCACCATCGTCGACGACGCCAAGATGCGCAAGGCGATCACTGCCGCTGCACTGGGCAACGCCATGGAGTGGTTCGACTTCGGCGTTTACGGCTTTGTCGCTTACGCCCTGGGCAAGGTGTTTTTCCCCAACGCCGACCCCAGCGTACAGATGATCGCGGCCTTGGCCACCTTTTCGGTTCCGTTCCTGATTCGCCCGCTGGGCGGGCTGTTCTTCGGTGCCCTGGGCGACAAGTTCGGCCGACAGAAGATCCTCGCCGCGACCATTGTGATCATGTCGCTCAGTACCTTCGCCATCGGCTTGATACCGTCCTACGCCTCTATCGGCATCTGGGCGCCGATCCTGCTGCTGCTGGCGAAAATGGCCCAGGGCTTCTCGGTGGGTGGTGAATACACCGGCGCCTCGATCTTCGTCGCCGAATACGCACCCGACCGCAAGCGCGGCTTCCTCGGCAGCTGGCTGGACTTTGGCTCGATCGCCGGCTTCGTCCTTGGCGCTGGCGTGGTAGTGCTGATTTCCACCTTCCTGGGCGAGGAAAAATTCCTTGAATGGGGCTGGCGCCTGCCGTTCTTCCTGGCCTTGCCGCTGGGCATCATCGGCCTCTACCTGCGCCATGCGCTGGAAGAGACCCCGGCGTTCCAGCAGCATGTCGAAAAACTTGAACAGGGTGACCGCGAAGGCCTGGCCTCGGGACCCAAGGTGTCGTTCAAGGAAGTCGCCACTAAACATTGGCGCAGCCTGGTGACGTGCATTGGCGTGGTGATCGCCACCAACGTCACGTACTACATGCTGCTCACCTACATGCCCAGCTACCTGTCGCACAACCTGCACTACAGCGAAGACCACGGTGTGCTGATCATCATCGCGATCATGGTCGGCATGCTGTTCGTGCAGCCGATCATCGGCCTGCTCAGCGACAAGTGGGGCCGCCGCCCGTTCATCATTGTCGGCAGTGTCGGTCTGTTCGCCCTGGCCATCCCTTCCTTCATGCTGATCAACAGCGGTGTGCTCGGGGTGATCTTCGCCGGCTTGCTGATCATCGCCGTGTTGCTCAACTTCTTCATCGGCGTGATGGCTTCGACCCTCCCAGCGATGTTCCCCACCCACATTCGTTACAGCGCCCTGGCCAGCGCCTTCAACATTTCGGTGCTGATCGCCGGCCTGACCCCAACCCTGGCTGCCTGGCTGGTAGAGAGCACCGGCGACCTGTACATGCCGGCCTACTACCTGATGGTGGTTGCCGCCATCGGCCTGGTTACCGGCCTGACCATGAAAGAAACCGCCAACAAGCCACTGCGTGGCGCCGCCCCGGCGGCATCGGATATCGATGAAGCGCGTGAGCTGCTGCAGGAGCACCACGACAACATCGAGCAGAAGATCGAAGACATCGACGAACAGATTGCCGAGCTTGAGGCCAAGCGCAAGTCGCTGGTGCAGCAACACCCGCGCATCGAGTAAGGTACAAGGCCAGTTCTCCCAGTAGATAAACTGTATGGCCGAAGGGTTTTCCGCGCTGCCGCCGCTCAATGGGCTACGTGTTTTCGAGGTGGTGGCGCGCCACCTCAATTTCCGCCTGGCAGCTGACGAACTTGGGGTAACTCAGGCCGCCGTGGCGCAGCAGATCCGCGGGCTTGAAGCGAACCTGGGGATCAAGCTTTTCGAGCGCTTGCCCAGGGGCCTGAGCCTGACAGGCGCCGGCCAGCGTTACAGTGTCGATATCCGCAGCGCCTTTGCCTTGATCGGCAGCGCCACCCAGGCGCTGCGCCCGGATGCGTCGCATCTGACGGTAAGTGTCACACCGACCTTCGCGGCAAAGTGGCTGATCCCCAGATTGTCGTCGTTTGCGCAGCAGCACCCGGACATCGATCTGCAGGTGCTGGCCACCGACCGAGTCTCTCAGTTCCGCCCAGAGGGCGTGGATATTGCCGTGCGTTACGGCGTACCACCGTTCGGGCCGGGGCTGCATACCGAGCCGTTTCTTGCCCAGCGCGTGGTAGCCGTCGCCAGCCCGGCGCTGCTCGAGCAACTGGGCAAGCCCGAGGATCTGGAGCAGTTACAGCGTTACCCGTTGCTGCATGATGCCCACAACTTCTGGCCGGACTTCATCGCCGAGGTATTCCACCGGCATTTACCGCCGGGTGCGAAGAATGTGCGGTTCAACCAGACGTCACTCGCCATCGATGCAGCGATTGCCGGGCAGGGTCTTGCCCTGGCCAGCGAGTTTTTCGTTCATAGCGACCTGCGCGCCGGGCGCCTGGCCCTTGCCTTTGACCAAGTGCTGGACTTGCAGCAGGCGTTTTACCTGGTGTGGCCGCGTAATGCCCACCAACCGCCGGCACTGGCAACGGTGCGGGCATGGCTGCTGGCGCAGGCGATGCTTTAATACAGTAGAAAATCTATCGCTTAGTCGAAGCTTTTCTGGCTCTCTGGCAACGCAGGCCAGGTGCTAGTCTGGGCCCATTACCCATGCACACCGCAGGGTTGACCCGGAGGCTTCATGTCCAACGAAAAAGTAGCAATCGTGATCGCCGGCGGCAGCGGTATGGGCGCCGCGGCAGCCAGGCGCCTGGCTGCCGACGGCTTCAAGGTCGGTATCCTGTCGTCGTCTGGCAAGGGCGAGGCGTTGGCCGAGACGCTGGGCGGGATTGGCGTGACCGGCAGCAACCAGTGCAACGACGACATCAAGCGCCTGGTCGATGCCGTAGTCGCCAAATGGGGCCGTATCGATGTGCTGGTCAACAGTGCAGGCCACGGCCCGCGCGCGCCGATCCTTGAAATCAGCGATGCAGACTGGCACCAGGGCATGGAGACCTACCTGCTCAATGTCATCCGCCCGACGCGGCTGGTCACGCCAATCATGCAGCGCCAGCAGGGTGGGGTAGTGATCAACATTTCCACCGCCTGGGCCTTCGAGCCGAACGAAATGTTCCCCACCTCGGCCGTATTCCGCGCGGGCCTGGCGGCGTTCAGCAAGATCTTCGCCGACACCTATGCTGCGGACAACATCCGCATCAACAACGTACTGCCGGGCTGGATCGACAGCCTGCCGGCCACAGACCAGCGCCGTGACAGCGTGCCGCTCAAGCGCTATGGCAGCAGCGAGGAAATCGCCGCCACCGTTGCCTTCCTGGCCAGCGATGGCGCGGCATACATCACCGGGCAGAACATCAGGGTCGATGGCGGTATTACCCGCAGCATTTGATCAGGCACGGGCCAGCGTGGCTTTGAGTGTGCGCTCCACCACATCGACCAGGACCATGGTCTGGTGGTCCACTTCGATGTTGATCAGTTCACCGGCCTGGTAGGTGGCGAAAGTGGTCTGGCGCAGGGTTTCCGGGATCAGGTTGATGGTGACCAAGGTGTCTTCCACGTCGGCGACGGTCAGGCTGCAGCCGTTGACCCCGAGAAACCCGCGTGGGAACACGTATCTGGCCCACAGCGGCGGCATGCGGAAGGTGATGAAGGCGCCGGTTTCCTTGATCGACAGCTCGACGATCTCGGCGGTGGTGGCGACGTGGCCGGCCATCAGGTGGCCGCCGACTTCGGCGTTCATTTTCGCCGAGCGCTCGATGTTCACGCCTTGGCCTGCCTTGAAGCAGCGCAGGTTGGTGCGCTCCAGGGTGGCTGTCATGGCGTCGAACTTCACTTGGGTGCCGTCAATCTCGGTGACCGACAGGCAGGTGCCCTCGACACTCACGCTGGCGCCGATCTTCAGGTCGTCGAGCAGTTCGGGGGTAAGGTCGATGGTGAACTGGTTGTGGCCCGGGTAGGTGGTCACAGCAAGCAGGGGGCGGACGGCCTGGACGATGCCGGTGTACATGGAGTTGCTCCTGGGCGCGGTAAATGATGCCCGGAAACTATGCCCCTGGAGCTTTAAAAGCAAGCCGGGCGGACCGTGAGCGCCGGCAACCCGGCGCCCACAGGTGTAGCTGATACAGCCTCAGATGTGCCCACTGCTGTTGACGATTCTCAGGCACAAGGCTTCATACGGGTCCAGGTTGATCATCAGCCGCCCATCCTCGGTCAGGTCGCCTTCGACCGTCTCGTTGATCATGTCCACCACCGTCCCGGGCGTGAAGCCGGTCAGCAGCAGCTCTTCAGCGATCACCTCCTGGCCGAAGTTCAGCGCACTGATCTGGATGCCACGCCCGGCCGGCAGCTCGTGCACCATCACCAGCAGCCCCGGGCTGCTGACCTCGGGCACCAGTACCTGGCGGCTGCTGGCAATACCGTAGGCCTGGCGCACGGCGAGCAGTTTTTTAACTTTGCTGGCGAACGAATCGCTGCTTTCCAGCTGCTGGTCGAGGCTGCCGTACAGTGCGCGTGCGCGCGGCATGCCACGCACCGATGCCTCGGCCTGCGCATCGAGCCCGGCCAGGTCGTAGCCGCCACGGTGTATCCAGCGGGTATCGCCATCGGCCATCTTTTGCGCCACCGCCTCGGCCGGCAGCGGCAGGGCGCCGACCAGGTCCCAACCGGACAGTGCGACCACACCGGGCTGCATGGCGTTGTACATCACCAGCAACAGGTGCACCTTCTGGATCAGCTCGATATCCGCCGGGCCAATCTGGTCCAGGTCACGGATGCCCAGCGCCGCCGTGATCAGGCTGGCGGTGGTGCAGGAGATGCCGTTGGTGACAAAGCGCAAGTTGTAAGGGGCGTGTTCGCCCGAGAGGCGTTCGTAGATTTCCTCGCGGATATGTTCGCGCAGGATGTTGCCGGGCAGGGTCTGGCCCCGGTACAGGTACATGTCATGGGCGTGCAGGGTCCAGAAATGCACCAGCTCGACGGTGAGCTCGTCGTGGTTCTGCAGGGCGTGGATCAACGACGCCGGGTCGATGCCAAAGCTGTGCATTTCCTTGAGCATCAGGCGCAGGAACTCGGTATCGCCGGTCAACAGTGCATGCTGGTACGCCGGGCGGGTGATGAAGTCATAGGACAGGTCGGCGCCGCCTTTGGACATTTGTGCGATGTCGTCCAGGGTCAGGTTCAACTCCTGGAAGCTGAACCCGCCAGCCTTGCGGATCATGCCGCCGATCAGCTGGTTACCGACGAGCGACAGCGGGTGGCTTTCCGACCAGGCGGTGCCACTGGCGCAGGTCTCGACCCCGAGAAAACCGTTGGCATCCAGGCGCAGGCCGCGCGCGCCCAGGCAGTCCAGCGCATGCAGGGCGTCGCCAATGATCATTTGCTGGGCGGCAAAGCTTGGGTCCAGCCAGTTCAGCGACGGCTGGCCATCCTTGAAGTAGTGCAGGTAGACCCAGCGCCGGGTCTTGCCATCGACACCGGTGATCGGTGGCGTTGCGCTCCAGTCGGTCTCCTTCACGCCAGGCTCGAAGAAGATCACCCGTTGCAGCTGGCCGACAATGTAGTGGTGTGCCTTGAGCTCGTCGCACTGTGCGGGCAGCAGGTTGACCGAGTCGCGGCCAGGGGGCACGTCTGGCAGCAGCGGCCAGTCTTCCTCGCGGATCTCGACCATGTGGTACAGCCCTGGATAGGCGCCGTGGGCCAGCTCGGCCAGGCGGAAATCGGCGCCCTTGCCGGTGTGCGAGGGGATCAGGTCGTCGATGGTCACGGCATTGTGCGCCGCCGCCATGCGGCTCATCTGCACCAGCTCTTGTTCACTGCCGTAGAGCGGGTCGATGTCGAAGCTGATGCGGTCGAAGTTGCCGTCCACGCTGGGGGTGAAATCGCGCCCGCTGACACCGCCGGACTGTTTGATGGGGCCGGTATGAATGCCCTGCACGCCAATTTCCGACAGGCGCTTCCACAAGGCTTCGTGGCCCAGCGCGCCGAGCACCGAGCAGCCTTCAGGCGCGATGATCGCGTCGGGGTAGACGGTGAGCCATACCGACGCAATGTCGGTGGCGCGGCGTGGCTGCGTTTCGGCGTAGGGGTTCATCCACAGGCGAGACTGGCCGGAATACAGTCGGGCCCGCTCCTGCGAGGCCTTGAGCATGGAACGCTCTTCGAGCCATTTGACGTATGACGGGTCTGGTTGAGTCATTTCGCGTCCTCTCTGCGTGGCGGCACCGGCCAAGTTATGACGACGACGGCGCCGGAACGTTCGGCTCAGGTCTCAAGGCCCTGGCCATTCAGCGCCGAGCCGACAACTGTTGCGGCGCCAGGAAAGCACCATGGAAGTAGTCGCGCAAGGCCTGCATCGCCGGGCTGAATGCCCGCTCGCGGTGCCAGGCCAGGCCCACGCTCATGGGCGTTACCGGGTCGCTGATGGTCACGGTCTCGATGCGCTTGCCTTCGAGCGACCAGGGCCGGTGCACCAGGTCCGACAGGATCGCCACGCCGCTCCCATTGGCGACCATGCTGCGCACCGCCTCGACCGAACTGGTGCGCACCCGCACGCTGGGCCGCTGGCCGGCCAGCTCCCAGTAACGCATGGCGCTCTGCTCGGCTTCGTCCACGGTCAGCAGGATGAACGGCTCACGCGCAACATCGGCCAGGCTGACCGTAGAGCGCTCGCACAATGGATGGTGGCTGGGCAGCCACAGCCGGCGCTCGGAGTTGAACAGGGTTTCGGACACGATATCCGGGTGGGTGAGGTTGGCGGTGAGCACCACCGCCATGTCGAAGCGGCCTTCCAGCAGGCCTTGCTCGATGGCGCTGCGCTCCTGCTCGTGTACCTGCAGGTTTACGTCCGGGTGCCAGTGTTCCAGGCGTTGCAAGTGGTGCGGCAGGAAATAGCCGATCACCGTGTAGCTCGCCGCCAGGCGCAGCAAGCCACTGGCGCGCACGTCCGGCAGCGGGCTGTTGAGTGCGTCATCGACACTGCGCAGGATCACATAGGCGCGGTTGAGAAAATGCCGGCCCGCATCGGTCAGGCTCATGCCTTGCGCCGAGCGCTGGAACAACAACACCCCGAGCATTGCCTCCAGTTCCTTGATCGCGGTAGTGACCGCTGATTGGGAAATGTTGAGGTGGATGGCGGCCTGGGAGATCTGGCCGATCTCGGCGGTGGCGACGAAGTAGCGAACCTGGCGCAAGGTCAGTGACACAGGAGACTCCTGGGTATCTGTTTTTCAGAAGACACCCTATCTGTTTATAGATCTTCCCAAGGGGGTTGTGGAGAATCTAACGTGACCTTCACACCGTCACAAGCACCGGGAGCGTAGGCATGCAGGCAGTAGACTTCAATTCTGACATGGGCGAGGGTTTCGGCCCGTGGACCATCGGCGACGGCGTCGACAACGAACTGATGGCCTTCATCAGTTCGGCCAACATCGCCACCGGCTTTCATGCCGGCGACCCTGGCACCATGCGTCGCACCGTCGAGCGGGCCAAGGCGCTGGGCGTGGCGGTAGGCGCTCACCCGGGGTTTCGTGACCTGGTCGGGTTTGGCCGCCGGCACATCAACGCGCCGGCCCAGGAACTGGTCGACGATATGCTCTACCAGTTGGGCGCGCTGCGTGAAATCGCCCGTGCGCAGGGCGTGAAACTGCAACACATCAAGCCCCATGGTGCCCTGTACATGCACTTGGCCCGTGATGAGGAAGCCGCCCGGTTGCTGGTGCAGAACCTGCAGGTGATCGAGCCGCAGCTGTTGCTGTACTGCATGCCTGGCTCGGTGATCTGCCGGGTTGCGCAGGCACTCGGCCAGCCGGTGGTGCGTGAGTTCTATGCTGACCGCGAGTACGACCTGAGCGGCTCCATCGTGTTTACCCGCAATGTGCGTGGTCATGAGCCGCAGGCGGTCGCCGAGCGCGTGCTGCGGGCTTGCCGCGAGGGCGTGGTACGCACGGTCGAGGGCCAGGACCTGGCCATCGAATTCGACTCGATCTGCCTGCACAGTGATACACCCGGCGCGCTCGACCTTGTCGAAGCCACGCGCGCTGCGCTGGACGCCGCCGGCATCGAGGTGCGCACGCCCCGTTGAGGTTCAAGGCACCCGGTGCCCAGACACCGGTGCCGCTGCACTGCATTGTTTTTGCCTGCCTTACGATAAAGATTCCAAAAAAGGAGCAGACATGGCCGAGCCGCTTGCCAGTACCCCGATCCGCTACAGCTTTGGTGCCGACGAGCACCTGTTTGCCGAGGTCAGCGACAGCATGTCGCTCCAGGCCTTTTTCAAAGGCATGGCCGTCACCCGGGCGGTGGAGCGCCTGGCGCTGGAGGGCGTGCTGGACATTTGCCTGGCCAACGCCTCGTTCCAGATCCGCTTCGACCCCGACCGCATCGCCCCCGATGTGCTGCTTGCAGCGGTGCGCGGTGCAGAGGCCGAGGCGGTTGCCGAACGCGCGTTGCACACCCGGATCATCGAGATCCCGGTGCTGTACAACGACCCCTGGACCCATGAAACCCTCATGCGCTTTCGCGACCGCCACCAAGACCCGAACAGTACCGACCTCGAATACGCGGCGCGCATCAATGGCCTGGCCGATGTCGATGCGTTCATCGCCGCGCACAGTGGCGCGCCTTGGTTCGTGTCGATGGTCGGCTTCGTCGCCGGCCTGCCGTTCATGTTCCAGATGGTCGAGCGCGAGCGCCAGTTGCAGGTGCCCAAGTACCTGCGCCCACGCACCGACACGCCAAAGCTGACCTTGGGCCACGGCGGTTGTTTCGGTTGCATCTATTCGGTGCGCGGGGCAGGGGGCTACCAGATGTTCGGCGTTACCCCGGCGCCGATCTACGACCCGCAGCAGGGCCTGAACTACCTGAAGGAGCACATGGTGTTCTTCCGCCCAGGGGACATCGTGCAGTTCAAACCCATCGACCGTCAGGCCTACGACCAGGCGGTGGCGGATGTCGAGGACGGCCGTTTCGACCTGCGCATTCGCCCGGTAGAGTTTTCCCTCGATGCTTTCCTGGCCGACCCGGTCGGCTATCCCAAGTCGTTGCAGGAGGTGCTGGCATGATCAAGGTACTCAAACCTGGCCTGGCAACCTCGGTGCAGGACCTGGGCCGTGAAGGCTATTACCACCTGGGTATCCCGCCCTCCGGTGCGCTTGATCAATATGCGTTGCGCGCCGCCAATCAGCTGGTCGGCAACCCGGCGGGTACTGCTGGCCTTGAATGTGCGCTGGTGGGGCCGGAGCTGGAGTTTCTGCAGGATGCCGTGGTGGCAGTGTGTGGCGCACAGATGCCGGTGCTGCTCGATGGCCGCGAACAGCGCCCTGACACTTCGTTTGCAGTCAGGGCAGGCCAGGTGCTGCGCTTCGCCTTCCCCACAGCCGGGGCACGTGCCTACCTGGCAGTCGCGGGCGGCATCGATGTGCCAGAAGTCCTGGGCAGCCGGTCCACTTACGCCTTGGGCGCGCTGGGTGGTTTTCACGGTCGCAAGCTGCTGGCAGGCGATGTATTGCCGGTCGGTGTGCCCAGCGCCAAAGCCCGTGCTGGTGCCAGTTTGCCAATGGCGCTGCGCCAGGCACTGGGTGGGGAAGTGGTGTTGCGCGTGGTGCCGGGGCTGTACTTCCACCGCCTGACTGATGCTGCGGCGAAAAGCTTTTTCACCGATGCCTGGACGGTGGGCTCCGAAGCCGACCGCATCGGCTACCGCTACAAGGGCGGCAACGCACTGAGTTTCCAGCCGCGAGAGCAGCCATTCGGCGCAGGTTCGGACCCATCCAATATCGTCGACAGCTGCTACCCGATCGGCTCGATACAAGTGCCAGCCGGGCTGGAACCGATCATTCTGCACCGCGATGCAGTGTCAGGTGGTGGGTACGCCATGATCGGCACGGTGATCAGTGCCGACCTGGACCTGATCGGGCAGATGCAGCCGAACCAGCAGGCGCGGTTCTTGCCGGTGAGCATGGACGATGCGCTTGAGGCGCGGCGGTCGTATAAGAAGAGGCTGGGGTATCTGAGCAAATTGTTCGGCTGATTGGTGGGGGCCTGTACCGGCGTCTTCGCGGGTTGTGCTGCGAAGCGTCCGGTACAGGCTGGCAACCCGTCAGGTCAGAAGCTGTACTTGGCCGTCAGCATCATGTTGCGCGGCGCGCCCCAGGTGTCGCCGGCATAGTTGACCGAGTTGGCCACAGCCGAGTAGTACTTGCGATCGAACACGTTGTTGGCGTTGAGTTGCAGGTCGAGGTGCTTGTTGACCTGGTAGCCGGCCATCAGGTCGGTGACCGCGTACGACCCCTGGACCAGGCGGTACTCGCTGCCATCGGCAACGGTGAAGTCGTTGTAGATGCGGCTCTGCCAGGAGATGTTGCCACCGATGCGCAGCTTCTCAAGCGGGCCCTCGAAGCGGTAGGTGGTGGTCAGCTTGAACAGGTGCTCGGGGGTATCGGTGTCGAAGCGCTGGTTGACGTTGCCTGGGTTGGCGGCGTCCTTGAGGGTGTGGACGCGGGCATAAGTGTAGCCGGCACCGACCTGCCAGTTGCGGGTCAGCGCACCTTGCAGCTCCATGTCGATACCTTGGCTGCGTACCTCGCCAGAGGCGACGTAGCAGTTGGTCGGGTCGCTGCAGCCGGCCAGGTCGGTCTGCGAAACGCCACGGTTTTCCTGGTCGATACGGAACAGCGCCACGCTGGCATTGAGGGCGCCATCGAAGTACTCGCCCTTGACGCCGATTTCATAGTTCTTGCCCTCGACCGGCTTGAGCGGGCTGCCGGAAGCGTCCTTGTACTCCTGCGGGTTGAAGATGTCGCTGTAGCTGACATACACCGAGTGATGATCGTCCAGGTCGTAGATCAGGCCCGCGTAGCGAGTGACGTTGCGCGTGACTTTGTAATCGGCGCTGGCACTTTCCTTGTTGTCATAGTCATACCAGTCCAGGCGGCCGCCCAGGATCAGCTTCAGCGGATCGGCCAGGCTCAGCCGGGTGGTCATGTACACGCCTTCCTGGGTGGTGACTTCGCGTACGTTGTTGGTGTGCACGAAGTTCGGCTTGCCGCCATCGATCGGCCAGTTGGTGTCGTATGGGCTGTAGTTGCGTGTGTCCATGTCGTAGATGCGCTTGCTGGCGCCCACCACCAGCTCGTGGGTGCGGCCAAACGCTTCGAACGGGCCGCTGACGAAGCCGTCAAGGCCGGCCTGGTTTTCCTGGTGCTTGGACTGGTAAGCGGTGCGGGACAACGGCTTATTGAGCCCGGCCCAGCGCGACTGGTAGGAGCCGGTGAAGGTGCCGTCTTGCTGGGAATAGTTGGCGTTGACCTGAAGTTTCCAGTCATTGGCCAGGCGCTGCTGCACTTCGGCGAATACGGTGTTGATCTCCTGGTCCTTGTTCTCCCAGTCACTGCCTGGGTTGTAGGAACGCGAGAAGTCCATGTGGTGGCCGTTCAGGGCGGTTGGCATGGCGCCCCAGAAGTTGTTGGTCTGGTCTTTCTGGTGAGAGAAGCCGAGGGTCAGGGTGGTGTCTTCGGACAGGTCCGCCTCGGTGATTGCGTAGAACAGGCCGTGGTCTTCTTCGACGTCATCGATGTAGCTGTTGGCCCCCCGGTATGACGTCACCACGCGGCCGCGCAGTGTGCCACTGTCGTTGAGCGGGCTGGAGGCATCGATTTCGCCGCGGTAGTCGTCCCAGCTGCCAGCGGCGCCGGTCAGGGTGACCTTCTGTTCGGCCAGCGGACGCTTGCGTACCAGGTTGATGGCCGCCGAAGGGTTGCCGGAGCCGGTGATCAGGCCGGTCGCGCCGCGGACGATCTCGACGCGGTCGAACATGGCCAGGTTAGGCTGGGCGCCTACGGTATACGGCTTGTAACCGCTCGGAATGCCGTCGTACATCAGGTTGTCGATGTCAAAGCCACGCGAGATGTAGTTTTGCCGACCTGGACCGCCGGAATAGTCAAGGAACAGCCCTGGCGTGGCCTTGACCACGTCGTTGATGCTGGTCATCGCCTGGTCGTCCATGCGCTGACGGGTAATCACGGTCACCGCCTGCGGTGTTTCACGCAGGCTCAATGGCAGCTTGGTGGCGGTGGCCATGGAACCTGTGGTGTAGGACTGCGAACCCTCGGTGGTGCTGCCCAGCCGATCGGAGCTGATCTCGGTGGCGCCCAACACCAGCGTGGTGGGCTGGTCGTCTTCGGCCAGGGCCGGTGTGACGATGGCCATGCACACGGCCATGGCGAGCAGGTTGCGGGCAGGGAAATTGCGCGAGGGCGCGAGTGGCGACGGCATGGGGGGTGGGTTCCTGTACATTGTTAAACGTTATTAAAGATGTGTATGAGAACGATTAACAATCAGTTTGTCAGGATTTGCCTGCCCTTGAAAGATTGGGATGTAGGAATTTTTACCTTTTTTTCACATTTGTGGCGGTGGCCAGGCGGCTTCGTGCAGAGGGGATCAGGGTTCAGCGCGGTTTATCGTCTTGCCCTGCTGCACAGCCACTTCCGCTGCCTGGCCATCACGTTGCTTGCCTTGGCGCGCCAACCCTTCCAGTTGCGGGATCAGCATGCCTTCTGGCAAATGTCGCCAGAAACGCCCCGGCATGTGCAGGCGCAAGGCATCCGGGTTGAGGCGGGCGGGGTTGAAGGTATGGCGGTAGTAGGTCCGCCACAGCTCGGCACCCGGGTCGTCGGCATTGCGCGCCCACTGCCGCCAAGCGTCCGGGCAGTGCCGCTGATATTCGAAACCCTGGCCGTCGAAGCGAATACCGTCCCCCGGTGTGGCGATCAACCAGCGCTGGCGCCCCAGGCGGTCAGCGAAGTGCGCGCTGGCGCTGAGCAGAATGTCATGGGCCGGCTCGTGATAGGCGACCAGGTCCAGTTGCAGCTGCTCGGCAAGTGCTGGCGGCAACGGCACGAAACGTACGAACGCATGCAGGTGGTGTGCTTCACGGCTGACCTGCTTGATACGCCGGTGCAGTTCACTGCCCAGGCGGTCGCCTGCAAGCATTGCCGTGCGGTCACCGTGGGCCACGCGCCAGAGCACTTCGTACAGCAGGTTCCAGCGTTGCTCGCCCCGGTAGCGCGATGCCTGTTCCAAAAGGCTCAACAGCGCTGCCGGTACCTTGGCGCGGAACGGGCCGGGCCCGTCTGGCAGGGGGGCAGGCACCGCCAGCAGGTCGTCGATCGGGCCTTGCGACCAGGTCACTTGCGCCGGGTCGATGCCGTGCCCGAGCAGCGTGCGGGCCTGGTCGCGCCAGGTGCTGAAGTGCTCGTCACAGTCGAGCGCGATCACCCCCACAACCCCATCTGCACCGGCGCCTGTGGTTCACGCAGGCGCTCGCGCAGCAGGCCGCTGCGCAGCTCCGCCTGGCCTGGGCGGTAGTCGCTGGTAATGATGAATGGCCGGGCCTTGTCGAGCACGCAGCGCAGCTGGATCAGGTCGTCGTAGCGCACGCGCCGTTCACGGCGCAGCGCCACCAGCCGCTGCACACTGCGCAGGCCGATGCCGGGGATGCGTGCCAACAGTGCGGGCTCGGCACGGTTCACATCCAGCGGAAACACCTCACGGTTGGCCAGCGCCCAGGCAAGCTTGGGGTCTATGTCCAGCGCCAGGTTACCCTCCTGGCCAAGCAACTCACCCGCTTTGTAGCCATAGCCGCGCAACAGGAAGTCTGCCTGGTACAGGCGGTGCTCGCGCAGCAGCGGTGGGGCTGCCAGCGGCACGCTGCCGGGGCTGTCGGGTATCGGGCTGAAGGCTGAGTAATACACGCGCTTGAGGCCGTAACCCTGGTACAGCGACTCGGCGTTGCGCAGCAGTGTGCTGTCGTCAGTGGCGTCGGCGCCGACGATGACCTGGGTGCTTTGCCCGGCCGGGGTGAAACGCGGTGCCTTCGGTTCGCCCGCCACGGCTTGCTGCCCCTGGTGGATCACGCCCATGGCCTGGCGAATGGTGTGAGCGTGTTTTTCCGGTGCCAGGCGCTTGAGGCTGGCATCGGTGGGCAGTTCGATATTGACGCTGAGGCGGTCGGCCAGGCGCCCGGCTTCCTCGATCAGCAGTGGGTCGGCGTCGGGGATGGTCTTGAGGTGGATGTAACCCCGGAAGTTGTGCTCCTCACGCAGCAGGCGCGCCACGCGGATCAACTGTTCCATGGTGTAGTCGGCCGAGCGGATGATGCCGGAGCTCAGGAACAGGCCGCTGATGCAGTTGCGCCGGTAGAAATCCAGGGTCAGGCGCACCACCTCCTCGGGCGTGAAACGTGCCCGCGGCACGTTGCTGGAGCGGCGATTGACGCAGTATTGGCAGTCGTACAGGCAGAAGTTGGTCAACAGCACCTTGAGCAGCGAAACGCAGCGCCCGTCCGGTGTATAGCTGTGGCAGATGCCCATGCCATTGGTGGCGCCCAGGCCCTCGCTGCCGCGCGAGCTGCGTTTGGGCGCGCCACTGCTGGCACAGGACGCGTCGTACTTGGCGGCATCGGCGAGGATGCCAAGCTTGGCAATGAGCTGCATGAGGGTGTCTCGTGATACTGAATATTCATACAGTATTTTGAGAATGGACTGAATGCAAGTGGCGCAGCAGCCCTGTCAAACGTTCCGACCCGCTCAGTCAGGACATCTAAACTTACAAACAGCCCGCCGCGGTTTCCATAACGGCGGGCTCTCACACCTTAATCCGACCACCGCGACCCCGGACCGGACATCCCTCGCTGACGGTGGCCTTCTTGCAGAGGAGGGCAGGTCATGGACGAGGCAAAGCTTCAGGATTTCATGGGCAAGCTGGTGGGAGACATGGGCGCTGCGGCGACCCTGGCCAATGTGATACTCGGCGACGAACTGGGGTTGTACCGGGCCATGGCCGATAGTCAGCCGGTCACCCCCGAGGTGCTGGCGGCCCGGACCGGCTGCCACCCACGGCTGGTGCGCGAATGGCTCAACGCGCAGGCCGCGTCCGGCTATATGGTCCATGACCAGGGCAGTTTCGTGCTGCCCGAGGAACAGGCCATGGCACTGGCGCTGGAGGACTCACCGGCCTATATGGCGGGTGGCGCGGCGGTGGTGGCCGCGCTGTTCCATGACAAGGACAAGCTGGTGGCTGCCATGCGCGGTGATGGCGGGCTGGCCTGGGGCGACCATCACCCCTGCATGTTCAGCGGTACCGAGCGTTTCTTCCGGCCCGGCTATCGCACCTTCCTGGTGGCCGACTGGCTGCCGGCGCTCGACGGTGTGGTGGCCAAGCTGCAGGCCGGCGCGAAGGTCGCGGATGTCGGTTGCGGGCATGGCGCTTCGACGCTGGTCATGGCTCAGGCGTTTCCGGCATCGACCTTCATCGGCTATGACTACCATGCGCCGTCCATCAGCACGGCCCGCGAACGCGCCAGTGAGGCCAGCTTGACCCAGCGGGTGAGTTTCCAGCAGGCGTCGGCCAAGGATTACCCGGGCAGCGATCATGATCTGGTGTGCTTCTTCGATTGCCTGCACGACATGGGCGACCCCGTTGGCGCTGCACGGCATGCCTACCAGGCGTTGAAGCCCGGCGGCACGGTGATGCTGGTGGAACCCTATGCCGAGGACACGCTGGACGGCAACCTGACGCCGGTCGGTCGCCTGTTCTATGCCGCGTCGACATTCATCTGTACACCGAATTCGCTGTCTCAGGAGGTTGGGCTGGGGCTGGGCGCACAGGCCGGGGAGGCGCGCTTGCGGGCGGTGTTCGAGGAGGCGGGGTTCACGCAGTTCCGGCGGGCGACACAGACACCGTTCAACCTGATACTGGAAGCCAGGAAGTAGGCGTAGATCAATGCTGGCGATGAGGCCGGTGCAGACAAAAAGAAGGGGCGCTCTGTTGGCGCCCCTTCTCTTGCTGCTTAGGCTTCAGCGTCCCAAGGACGATCGCCTTTTTCATCTTTCACGCGGGTCGGCAGGCCCATGACGTCCAGCGCCTTGAGGAACGGCTCGGCTGGCAGCTCCTCGACGTTGACCATGCGCTTGGCATCCCACTCGCCACGGGCAACCAGCAGGGCTGCAGCCACTGGCGGTACACCGGCGGTGTAGGAGATACCCTGGCTGTCAGTCTCGGCGTAGGCCTCTTCATGGTCGGCCACGTTGTAGATGAACACTTCACGCGGCTGACCATCCTTGGTGCCCTTGACCAGGTCACCGATGCAGGTCTTGCCGGTGTAGCCCGGGGCCAGCGAAGCCGGGTCAGGCAGCACGGCCTTGACCACTTTCAGCGGCACCACTTCCAGGCCTTCAGCGGTCTTGACCGGTTGCTCGGAAAGCAGGCCAAGGTTCTTCAGCACGGTGAACACATTGATGTAGTGCTCGCCGAAGCTCATCCAGAAGCGCACGTTCGGCACGTTCAGGTTCTTCGAGATCGAGTGGACCTCGTCGTGACCGGTCAGGTACAGGTTCTGCGAACCCACGACCGGCAGGTCGTCGGTACGCTTGACCTCGAACATGGTGTTGCTGGTCCACTGGCTGTTCTGCCAGCTCCATACTTGCCCGGTGAACTCGCGGAAGTTGATTTCCGGGTCGAAGTTGGTGGCGAAGTACTTGCCGTGGGACCCGGCATTGACGTCGAGAATATCGATCGAATCAATGCTGTCGAAATACTGTTGCTGCGCCAGTTTTGCGTAGCTGTTCACCACACCCGGGTCGAAACCGACGCCGAGAATGGCGGTGATGTTCTTCTCTTGGCATTCTTCGAGGTGTTTCCACTCGTAGTTGCCGTACCAGGGCGGCGTCTCGCAGATCTTGCCCGGTTCTTCGTGGATCGCGGTGTCCAGGTAGGCGACACCGGTATCGATGCAGGCACGCAGCACCGACATGTTGAGGAAGGCGGAGCCCACGTTGATCACGATCTGCGATTCGGTCTCGCGGATCAGTGCCTTGGTTGCCTCGACATCGAGGGCGTTGAGCGAGAAGGCCTGGATGTCGGCGGGTACCTTGAGGCTACCCTTGGCCTTGACGCTGTCGATGATGGCCTGGCATTTGGAGATGTTCCGCGACGCAATGGCAATACGACCGAGTTCGTCGTTATGCTGCGCGCACTTGTGGGCCACCACCTTGGCGACACCTCCTGCACCAATGATAAGAACGTTCTTCTTCAATTTATCCCTTGCTCCTTACTTGATAGCCGGTCTTACGACAGGCTGGAAACGTAGTCTTCGAAACCGAACTCGCGCACCACTTCGACGCTGCCGTCGAGCTGCTTGACCGCGATGGATGGCATCTTCAAACCGTTGAACCAGTTTTTCTTGACCATGGTGTAACCCGCCGTGTCGATGAACGACAGGCGATCGCCGATGGCCAGCGGACGATCGAATTGGTACTCGCCGAAGATGTCGCCGGCCAGGCACGATTTGCCGCAGACCATGTAGGTGTGCTCGCCATCGTTGGGGGCCATCTTGGCGTTCAGCCGGTAGATCAGCAGGTCGAGCAGGTGTGCTTCGATCGAGCTGTCGACCACCGCCAGGTGTTTGCCGTTGTACAGGGTGTCGAGCACGGTCACTTCCAGCGAGGCGCTGTTGGTGATGGCCGCTTCGCCCGGCTCCAGGTAGACCTGCACGCCGTACGTCTGCGCGAAGGCTTTCAGGCGCGCGCAGAACGCATCGACGGCATAGTCTTCACCGGTGAAGTGAATGCCGCCACCCAGGCTGACCCACTCGACCTTGTGCAGCAGGTGGCCGAAGCGCTCTTCGATGTGCGTCAGCATCTTGTCGAACAGGCCGAAGTCACCGTTCTCGCAGTTGTTGTGGAACATGAAGCCGGAAATCTGCGAGATGACCTTCTCAATCTTCTCCGGGTCCCACTCGCCGAGGCGGCTGAACGGGCGGGCCGGGTCGGCCAGCAGGTAGTCGGAGCTGCTGACCTGCGGGTTGACGCGCAGGCCGCGGACCTTGCCTTCGGACTGCTCGGCGAAGCGCTGCAGCTGGCCGATCGAGTTGAAGATGATCTTGTCGCAGTTCTCGAGCATTTCCTCGACCTCGTCGTCGGCCCAGGCCACGCTGTAGGCGTGGGTCTCGCCGGCGAACTTCTGGCGGCCGAGCTTGAGCTCGTACAGCGACGAGGACGTGGTGCCGTCCATGTACTGCTGCATCAGGTCGAAGACCGACCAGGTGGCGAAGCACTTGAGGGCGAGCAGCGCCTTGGCACCGGAGTGTTCGCGCACGTAGGCGATCTTCTCCATGTTGCTCAGCAGCTTGGTTTTATCGATGAGGTAATACGGCGTCTTGATCATTTAAAGGCCCCCGGCCAGGCCGGCCAAAAAAAGGACACGCATTGTGCCTTCACTTGCTGCATACCGAAAGGGCGAGATATGCATTTCGTCGAGGTCGTTGCCGACAGGCCGGAATTTTTCCGATTGCGGCGAGCTCATTGGAACAGGCCAGTATGACCATCCTAATCACCGGCTGCGCATTTGAAGGAGAATCCGATGAGTAGCTGCAACGCAGCAGACCCGCACAGGAGCCATGAATGAAAACTGGCGTCATCTCCGACACCCACGGCTTGCTGCGGCCCGAGGCGCTTGATGCGCTGGCCGGTTGCGAACTGATCGTGCATGCCGGTGATATCGGCAAGCCTGAAATCATTGAGGCACTCCAGGCGTTGGCGCCCGTGCAGGTGGTGCGCGGCAACAACGACCTGACGCTGCCCTGGGCAGCTCGATTGGCCGATCAGCGATACTTCGACATGCAGGGGTGGCAGACACTGCTGGTGCACGACATTGCCGATGTACCGGCCGAACTGGATGAGGCGGTGCGCGTGGTGATCACTGGGCATTCGCACAAGCCATTGATCGACTGGCGGCAAGGGCGCTTGTACCTGAACCCCGGGAGTGCCGGGCCGCGGCGGTTCAAGTTGCCGGTCACGGTGGCGGTCATTGACATCGAGGGCGAGCACCTGGCGCCGCGCATCATTCAATTGCTTGGGTGATGCTCTGCCCTGATCGCTGGCCTGCCGGCGATCAGGGCCGTGAAGGCAACCTCAGGCGACCTGCTTCAACCAGTCCTGAATCTGTTTCAGCGTGGCCGTAGCACCCCCACAAACGACCACCAGCACATTCTGGTAACCGTCCAGCTTCGCGGCCTCATAAGCCAACGCCAATGCCGCCCCGCAGGCAGGCTCCACCAGCACCCGGTGGTCTGCCAGAAACCGCTCGCATGCTTCAAGCGCCGCGCGATCACTGACCAGAACACTGTGCACCGGGTGCTCCTGCACGCACGCCAGGGCCTGGTCGGCAACACGCTTGGCGCCCAGCGAGGTCGCCACCGATGTGAGGCGCTCCAGCTCTACCGGGTGACCTGCCTGTACCGCCGCGTGCAGCGAGGCCGCCCCGTCGGTTTCCACTGCCAGCACAGGGACATCGTTCCAGCCGTTGCGCCTGAGCCCTTCGACCACGCCACTGAGCAGGCCGCCGCCGCCCACCGACAGCACCACCGCATCGGGCTTGTACCCGGTTGCCGCAACTTCATCCACCAGGCTGGCATGCCCGGCCCACAGCAGTGGGTCATCGAAGGGGTGAATAAAGGCATCGTCCGGCCCGACCAGGGTTTGCGCCAACGCGTTGGCCTCCTGCCACGAGCTGCCATGCACCACCACCTTGGCACCCTCCTGGTGCAACAGTTCCTTGGCGCGATCGGTGGTGGTTTCAGGCACTACCACCGTGACCGGCACACCCAGCTGGCGCCCGGCGTAGGCTACCGCCAAGCCGGCATTGCCACCGGATGAGGACACGAAGTGGCGGGCGCCCCGGGCATGGTGCACTTCGCAGGCATGGCCCACCCCACGCAGCTTGAACGAGCCACAGGGCTGAAGCGCGTCGAGCTTGAGCCAGATCGAGCGGCCAGCGGCCAGCGACAGCGGGCGGGATTCGATCAGAGGGGTGTGGATATGCAGGGTCATCGCTTAGCTCCATGCTTCGGGTAGGGGTCAATGGTAACGCGGGATGCCAGTTGCATGTCGTTGAATTCGTGGTGATTGCACCCTGCCTGTCAGCAAGCCTCAGCCACAGCGCTATTGCTGACGCTGCGCCCCAGCACCAGCACCGTGACAAACCCACAGCCCACCAGCGCCGTGGCCAGACTCAGCAGCACCGAGCTGCCCATCTGGTCGACGATCTGCCCGCCGAAGAACGAGCCCAGCGCGATGATCACCTGGAACATGGCGACGAACAGTGGCATGCCGCGTTCGACATCCTTGGGTGCAACGACAAACATCCAGATGCTGGCACAGGCCGGAAAGGCGCCGAAGGCGAAGCCCCAGAGCGCGATCAGCATCGCCGCGCCAGTCATACCGGTGGCGAAGTGGGGGAACAGGGCGGTGCTGATGCCGATCATCAACGCGACCAGCAACAGGGTGTGACGCACGCTTTGGTTGGCGGCGAAACCGGCAAAGATATTGCCCATCACCCCGGCCACGCCATACAGCAGCAACAGCGAACCGATGGTCGGCCCATCGAAACCGGAATTCTGTTTGAAGAAGGGCGCGACGTAGGTGTAGGCGGCAAAATGCGCCAGGCCGATCAGCAATACCGCAATCAGGCCCACCCGGGCTTGTGGGTTGATGAACAGCGCCGGCAGGTCACTGATGCGGATGGCCTTGTCCGGGTTGAGCCGCGGCAGCAGCAGGATCTGCGCCAGCAGCACCGGTACGCCTACCAGGGCGGTGACCAGAAAAGTCATGCGCCAGCCCAGCAGGCCACTGAGCCAGGTGCCTACCGGCACGCCCAGCACAGTGGCCAGGGTCACACCGACCATGATGATCGAGGTGGCCTGGGCAACGCCCACCCCCTTGGGTGCCAGGCGGCCGCTCAGGGCAATGGCGGTAGCCCAGAAACCGCCGATGCTGATGCCCAGCAAAACGCGGCCGAACAGCAGCAGGTTGAAGTCGCTGGCATAGGCCACCACCGCATTGGCAATGATCATGATCAGCGTCAGGCCGATCAGCAGGTAGCGCCGGTCCAGGGCACCGATGCCCACCGACAGCAAGGGCGCGGCGAGGGCGGCCATGATGCCGGGCAGGGTGACCATCAGGCCGGCGTGGCCTGCACTTATGCCCAGGTCACTGGCGACATCGTTCAATACGCCTACCGGCAGAAACTCGCTGGTTACCAAAGCGAAGGCACCCACGGCGACCGAGAGTATCGCCAGCCACTGCTGTTTGACGCTTTGCTGACTGTGTTCGGGGAGGCCACTTGGGGCCGGGCTGGTATTTGACATGGTGCGGGGTTCCAGAAGGGGAGTGTCGCCTTGAGCAGGCGCGTGGAGCGGGGAGAATTCGGGGAGGAGTATACGGGGCCTGTCTGCCAGGCCGACAGGCGGGTCTTTCGATAGTGATCATCAGTGCGATTGATAAGGCGCCCATGCAGGCGCCTTTCTGATTGCTTGTGTACTGCACCCTCACGTCATCGGGTGTTGACGCCACCCCCTGCAAAACGTGGAGCCAGGCGCGCTGCTGCTGCTTCGAACGCGTGCGCTATCTGATCGACGACTTCATCGCTGTGCTCGAACGACAGGTAGATACGGCCATACGGCGAGGGCATCACCAGCACGCCCTCGGCACGTAGCGCCAGGTGCAGCGCCTGGCTGAACGCGGTGTCGGCGAGCGCGGCGGCTTCTTCATAGTCGGATGGCGCGCGTTCGGACGGCCAGATGGCGAACACGTTGCCGTAGCCACTGGTGCTGATGGTGATGCCCTGGGCCTTGAAGATCGCCTGCACGGCGTGGCGCAGCTTCTCGCCACGCTCGATCAGCTGTGGGTAAGCGGCGCTGTCCAGTTTTGCCAGCGTGGCGAGCACCGCTGCGCAGGCCATCGGGTTGCCGCTGAAGGTTCCGCCGCGCAGCACCTTGCCCTCTTCGAAGCCCGCCAGAATGTGCGGTTTGCCGACGATGGCCGATACCGGCACGCCGTTGCCGATGGCTTTGCCGACGCTGGCGATGTCCGGGTCAAGGCCTGCCTGCAAGCTGGCCAGGCCGGCATGCAGGCGAAAGCCCATCAGCACTTCGTCGCTGATCACCAGTGCGCCATGACGATGAGCCACGGCCTGCACATGCTGCAGGTAACCTGGCGCTGGCATGATGCAGCCGGCGTTGGCGAGCATCGGCTCCAGCAGCACGGCAGCGATGTCCTGGTCCTGCGCGAACAACCGCTCCACATCGTCGAAGTCGTTGAAACGCAGCAGTGTGGTACGGCCTGTCGAGGGGCGCTCGCCATCAGCGAACGCGGCTTCGGGCGAGCCGACGTTGCCGAAACTGACATCGTCGAACCAGCCGTCGAAACCGGCTGCCATCTTGGCGATTCGCCCGCGCCCGGTGTAAGCGCGGGCAGCGCGGCAGGCCAGGTGCACGGCCTCGCTGCCGGAGTTGGTGAAGATCACGCGGCTGAGTGCGCCGGTGTGCGCTGCCAGCGCACTGGCTGCAGAATGTTCGCGCACGTGGGCCCAAGAGGGCGAGGCGGAGTCGCCCAGGGCCTGGGCCACCTGCGCATTGACGCTGTCATCGGCATGGCCGAGCAGTACGGCGCCGAAGCCCAGTGCGGTATCGATGTAGCGCTGGCCCTGGTCATCCCACAGGTACGGCCCTTTGCCGTTGCGGATGAACAGGGCCTGACCGTCGAGTGCCGGCAGGATACGGGCGGCGCTGGAAACATCGCCTACGAGATTGCGCATGAGTACCTCTGTGTAATGGTGCGCAGCAGGGCTGACGGCGGGTCAGGTTCTGCTGGCAGGATTTCGTCCCCTCAGCGGGTGTTCCACGGGCTGCTGGCGAGCTTCTGTTCGAGAAAGTCGCGGAACACGCGGATTCGCGGGCTGAGGTGTTTGCGATTGGTGTAGATCATGTAGAGCGGTTCGACGCTGTCCTGGGCGTATGCCTGCAGCAGAGGGACCAGGCGGCCCTCCTGGATGTCCTGGCCAATATGAAACTCCGCCAGGCGCACGATGCCGGCGCCGCCCAGCGCCAGGTCGCGCAGCAGGTCGCCCTGGGCGAACGTGGCCTTGGGAACCACCGGTACGGTGATGGCCTGGCCATCGACCACGAACCCCCAGGTGTTCCACACGCTGCTGAAACCAAAGGAAAAACAGGTGTGCTGCAACAGCTGCCCAGGGTGTGCAGGTGTGCCGTGCGCGGCCAGGTAGGCGGGCGATGCACAGAGGATCCAACGGCTCTGGCCGATCTTGCGGGCGATGCGCGAGGAGTCGGGCAGCACGCCACTGTGGATCGCCACGTCCAGCCCTTGGTCGAACTGGTCGCTGAACTGCGCGCCAACCTGGATATCCACGGTCAGCCCCGGGTAGGCAGCCAGGAACTCCGGCAGCCAGGGGATGATCTGGTGCTTGGCGAAGGTGGTCATGGTGTGGACCCGCAGCGTGCCGCTGACGCGGGTAGGAAACGCCTCGGCCAGCGAGTCGGCTTCGGCCATGGCATTGCTGACTGCACGGGCACTGACCAGGTAGGCGGCACCTTCCTCGGTCAGCGTCAGGCTGCGGGTGCCACGCTGAAACAGGCGCACCTGCAGGCGGTCTTCCAGGCGCGAGATCAGCTTGCTGATGGCCGACGGGGTCATGCCGCAAGCACGCGCCGCAGCAGAAAAGTTGCCGTGTTCGGCAGCGCCGAGGAAGGCCAGCAGTTGTGAGTAGTTGTCCATGTTCTGCCTCCGGTGATCAGCAGAATGCTGGCAGCGCCGCGTCGGGGTGGCAACCCGCGTGCATCGGGATACGCGGGTCGGGTGGCGTGGTGGCCGTTCAGCGAATGAACTGCTCGATGTAATCGTCCGGCAGGCCGAGCGCCTTGTAGTGGGCGCGGGCGGCCTCAAGCTTGGTGAACACGTCCTCGTACCCCACGGCGACCCCTTGTGGGTCGACATAGGTGTAACCGCCTTGCACGTGGAACCAGGTGATCATCTCTTCGACGTCCTGCGGCACGAACAGGGTGTGCGTTTCGCCTGGTGGCTCGAAGGCGAACGAGCCTTCCTCGGCGACCCAGTCGTGCTCCAGGTAGTACCAGCGACCCTTGAGCACCAGTGCATGCACGCCGCCGGTGTGGCGGTGACGCGACAGCACACCGCTCTGGCGCACCCGCAGCAGGTTGATGTAATAGCCGCCAGAGACGCTCAGCAGCAAGGGCTTGAACGATACCGAAGCGGTCACCGGGACCCACAGTTGGTCGTCTTCGAGCCACTTGCCGAGTACACCGGGGTGGACCATGTCGGGGGACATGAACGGTACTTGCGGCAGTTGATAGGGGATGGCCAGTTCGTCGGGTTTGGGGGCAATGCTCATGAGGGCTTCCACAGTTGGGTTTCTTGAATCCCCGGCCCGTTCAGGGCCGGGGTTGCAGGCAGCTTAGGGATGCGCTGCAGGGCGAAAAAGGGCTTGCTCGGCACAGCTGCTGTGACGCGGGGTCATGGCTGGCAGGCCTCGAACTGCAAGGCGCTGCGCTGGGCCGACAGCGCCGGCTGGCGCTTTTGCAGGTAGACGCCGATGGCCACCAGCACGGCCGTCAGCCCCAGGGTGCTGAGCAACTCGGCCCGCTGGCCGGGGAACGCCGCCATGATGGCGAACACGCTGACGATCAAGGCGATGGTGAACAGGGTCAGCCAAGGGAACAGCCACATGCGCACCGCCAGTGGCCTGCCCAGGGCAACCAGCTTGCGGCGCATGCACAGTTGGGTGATGGCGATCACCAGGTACATCAGCAGGGCCAGTGCACCGCTGGTGGCCAGCAGGAACTGGAACACCTGGGCCGGCAGCAGATAGTTGGCGGCCAGCGCCGCCAGTGCGGCCGCCGAGGTCAGGGCCACAGCCAGTAGCGGCACGCCCTGGGCGGTGGTGCGGGAAACAGCGTCGGGCGCATCGCCGCGGCGCGCCAGTGAATAGACCATTCGCGACGCCGTGTAGATGGCCGAGTTCAGGCAGCTGGTGACGGCCACCAGCACCACGATGCTCATGATGCCCGGCGCCCAAGGGATGTTCATCGCGTTCAGCACCGCCTGGTACGAGCCCTGGGCCAGGCCCGGGGCGTTCCACGGGATCAGGCACACCACCACGAACATCGAGCCGAGGTAGAACAGGCCCAGGCGCCACACCACGGCCCGGATGGCCTTTTTGATGTTGGCTTTGGGGTCGGGTGATTCGGCGGCGGCGATGGTCACCACCTCGCTGCCCTGGAAGCTGAACATCGCGGTCAGCAGCGCAGCGACGATGGCCACATTGCCGTTGGGGGCGAAGCCGCCGTTGGCGTACAGGTTGCTGATGCCGCTGGTGGACGAGCCGGGCATCAGGCCCAGGATCGCCAGCACGCCGAGCCCGATGAAGCTGACGATCGACACCACCTTGAACAGCGACAGCCAATACTCCAGCGTACCGAACGAACCGACACTGAGGCTGTTGCACAAGACCAGTACCAAGGTCATGGCAAAGGCGGTGAGCCAGTGCGGCAAGCCCAGCCAGTCACCCAGGATGTTGCCGGCAACGATGGCCTCGATGGCGATCACCAGCACGTAGAACCACCAGTACAGCCAGCCGATGGAAAACCCGGCCCAGCGCCCGATGGCCTGGTCGGCGTAGGAGGAAAACGAGCCGGTGTCTGGCCGCGCCGTGGCCATCTCGCCGAGCATCTGCATGACCAGCACCACGATCGCCGCGGCAATCAGGTACGCCACCAGTACCGCCGGCCCGGCGGTGACGATGGCGTTGCTGGAGCCCACGAACAGGCCGGCGCCAATT
>NZ_MOMO01000068.1:0-44227 GCF_009933855.1 Pseudomonas sp. SG-MS2
GTAGAGCGCCGGATTGTGATTCCGGTTGTCGTGGGTTCGATTCCCATCGTCCACCCCATATTTTCGAAGGCGCCTTGATTGTATGATCAGGCGCCTTTGTTGTTTCTGCGTTATGCGTACGAGCGCGTAACTATGCAGCCTCGCCGGCAAGCCGGCTCCTGCAGGGGCGCGCAGTTCTTGAGGCCTGCGCAATAGCTCTGCCAGCCCTTGCAATCCTCTGGCGACACCCCAATAAAAGCTGATAGATTTCAGTCGGTTGAAATACCGGCTGGATTAGGCCAGCAAAGGATTAATCCAATGATTGCAAAAGAAGCCCGTCAAGCGCTGGCGCTTCAGCGCTTCGCCGAGGCCAATCCGCAACTGCTCGAGGAAATCCGTGGGCTGGATGCGCGCGAACAGGCCCAGCAGATCGAATGGGCGTTCGAGGATGCCGCCGACCAGCAGGGCATCCAGCCTTGGGAGCTGGCGCTGCAGTTGATCGCCGAAAGCCCCGAGCAACTGCAGGCCATGCGCCTGGAGACCCATCGCGAAGTGGCCCAAGCGCTGGGTATGGCTTGGGAAGAGTACTGCCAGTTCAATGAAATCGACCCTGAATAAGGGCGTTTTTGCGGGCTGTAGTTGTTTGACAAAGTATTACGGTTGCGTGCCGCCGACGGCGTTGCGCAGCCTGCATATATATAGAGGCCCGGCGATACGCCGTGCGGGCCTTGCAAGCTAATCGACCGGCGTGGTTTCCCGTCGTCCCGGGTGGGGTGACTTCTGGTGCGTGACTCACTAGAATGCTTGCCCTTGATTCTGGAGTCGGGCTAACGCCGGCTAACGTCTGTGCAACGAGGAATATCCATGCAAGTTTCTGTTGAAAACACTTCCGCTCTCGAGCGCCGCATGACCATCGCCGTTCCGGCCGAGCGCGTCGAGAACGAAGTCAACAAGCGTCTGCAGCAGACTGCCAAGCGCGCCAAGGTCGCGGGCTTCCGCCCAGGCAAAGTGCCGATGAGCGTGATTCGCCAGCGTTTCGAAGCCGATGCCCGTCAAGAGGCTTTCGGTGACCTGGTCCAGGCTTCCTTCTACGAAGCCATCGTCGAGCAGAAGCTGAACCCGGCTGGCGCGCCTGCTGTAGAGCCGAAGTCCTTTGAAAAGGGCAAGGACCTGGAGTTCGTCGCCATCTTCGAAGTGTTCCCAGAGTTCGCCGTTGCCGGCCTGGAGTCGATCAGCGTCGAGCGCCTGAGCGCCGAAGTGGCTGATGCCGACCTGGACAACATGCTGGAAGTGCTGCGCAAGCAGAACGTGCGCTTCGAGGCCGTCGAGCGCGCTGCCGAGAAAGACGACCAGGTCAACATCGACTTCGTCGGCAAGATCGACGGTGAAGCCTTCGCCGGTGGTTCGGCCAAGGGTACCCAGCTGGTGCTGGGCTCCGGCCGCATGATCCCAGGCTTCGAAGACGGCCTGGTTGGCGCCAAGGCTGGCGAAGAGCGCGTTGTCAACGTGACCTTCCCTGAGGATTACCAGAACCTGGACCTGGCTGGCAAAGCTGCCGAGTTCACCATCACCGTCAACAGCGTTTCGGCACCTCAGCTGCCAGAACTGAACGAAGAGTTCTTCGCCCAGTTCGGCATCAAGGAATCGACCCTGGAAGGCTTCCGCGCCGAAGTTCGCAAGAACATGGAGCGTGAACTGCGTCAGGCGATCAAGACCAAGGTGAAGAACCAGGTCATGGACGGTCTGCTGGCCGCCAACCCGATCGAAGTGCCGAAGGCTCTGCTGGAAAATGAAGTCAACCGCCTGCGCGTCCAGGCTGTTCAGCAGTTCGGTGGCAACATCAAGCCTGAGCAGCTGCCGGCCGAGCTGTTCGAAGAGCAAGCCAAGCGCCGTGTGGTGCTGGGCCTGATCGTCGCCGAAGTGGTCAAGCAGTTCGAACTGAAGCCGGACGAAGGCAAGGTTCGCGAAATGATCGAAGAAATGGCTTCGGCTTACCAGGAGCCTGAGCAGGTCATCGCTTGGTACTACAAAAACGACCAGCAGATGAACGAGGTACGTTCGGTTGTACTGGAAGAACAAGTTGTAGATACTGTTCTGCAGAAAGCGACTGTGACCGACAAATCGGTCTCGTACGAAGAAGCCGTAAAACCAGCACAGGCTCCTGCCGAAGCTGAGTAAGGCGGCCCTCTCGTAGGAAACCCCCACAAGCCAGCCTTCGCGCTGGCTTGTGCGTATTCAAGCCATGACTATTTGGGAGTGAGCGCAGGACATGTCCCGCAATTCTTATATTCAGCAGAGCTCTGACATCCAGGCCGCAGGCGGCCTGGTCCCGATGGTTATCGAGCAGTCCGCCCGTGGCGAACGTGCCTATGACATCTACTCGCGCCTGTTGAAGGAGCGAGTGATCTTCCTGGTCGGCCCGGTAGAGGACTACATGGCCAACCTGGTAGTGGCGCAGATGCTGTTCCTTGAGGCGGAAAACCCGGACAAGGATATCCATCTTTACATCAACTCCCCAGGCGGCTCGGTAACGGCTGGCATGTCGATCTACGACACCATGCAATTCATCAAGCCGGACGTCTCGACCATCTGCATCGGCCAAGCCTGCAGCATGGGTGCCTTCCTGTTGGCCGCCGGTGCCAAGGGCAAGCGTCACTGCCTGCCTAACTCGCGGGTGATGATTCACCAGCCGCTCGGCGGCTTCCAGGGCCAGGCGACCGATATCGAGATCCATGCCCAGGAAATCCTCAACATCAAAGCGCGTCTGAACGAGCTGCTGGCCTACCACACCGGCCAGGATCTGGAGACCATCAAGCGCGACACCGAACGTGACAATTTCATGAGCGCCTCGCGCGCGGCCGAGTACGGCCTGATCGACTCGGTATACGACAAGCGGCAACTGGCCTCCTGAACCCAGGTGCCAGAGCAGGCAGGCGCCCAAAGCGCCTACCTGCGGACTTGAAAAAGCCCGCAATTGCCTTCATCTTGTGTTGCAAGCCTACCGGATTGGATCGATCGAATGACTGACACCCGTAACGGCGAGGACAGCGGCAAATTGCTTTATTGCTCCTTCTGCGGCAAAAGCCAGCACGAAGTGCGCAAACTGATTGCCGGGCCCTCGGTATTTATCTGCGACGAGTGCGTCGACCTGTGCAACGACATCATCCGAGAGGAGGTGCAGGAAGCCCAGGCCGAAAGCAGCGCGCACAAATTGCCTTCGCCGAAAGAAATCAGCGGCATCCTGGACCAGTATGTGATTGGTCAGGAGCGCGCCAAGAAGGTGCTTTCGGTAGCGGTGTACAACCACTACAAGCGCCTGAACCAGCGTGACAAGAAAGGTGACGAGGTTGAACTCGGCAAGAGCAACATCCTGCTCATCGGGCCTACAGGCTCGGGCAAGACCCTGCTCGCCGAAACCCTGGCTCGCCTGTTGAACGTGCCGTTCACCATTGCTGACGCCACCACCCTGACCGAAGCCGGTTACGTGGGTGAGGACGTCGAGAACATCATTCAGAAACTGCTGCAGAAGTGCGACTACGATGTGGAAAAGGCCCAGATGGGCATTGTTTACATCGACGAGATCGACAAGATTTCGCGCAAGTCGGACAACCCGTCGATCACCCGTGACGTTTCGGGTGAAGGCGTGCAGCAGGCACTGCTCAAGCTGATCGAAGGCACCGTTGCCTCCGTTCCGCCGCAAGGGGGGCGCAAGCACCCGCAACAGGAATTCCTGCAGGTGGATACCCGCAACATCCTGTTCATTTGCGGTGGCGCCTTCTCAGGCCTGGAAAAGGTCATCCAGAACCGCTCCACCAAGGGTGGCATCGGTTTTGGCGCTGAAGTACGCAGCAAGGAAGAGGGCAAGAAGGTTGGCGAGTCGCTGCGTGAAGTCGAGCCGGATGACCTGGTCAAGTTTGGCCTGATCCCCGAGTTCGTCGGCCGTCTGCCGGTTCTGGCAACCCTCGACGAGCTGGACGAGGCTGCGCTGATGCAGATCCTCACTGAGCCGAAGAACGCCCTGACCAAGCAGTACGCCAGGCTGTTCGAGATGGAAAGCGTTGACCTTGAGTTCCGCAGTGATGCGCTCAAGGCCGTCGCACGCAAGGCCCTGGAGCGCAAGACTGGCGCCCGCGGCCTGCGTTCGATCCTCGAGGGCGTTCTGCTCGACACCATGTATGAAATTCCTTCGCAGAAGGAAGTCAGCAAAGTGGTGATCGACGAGAGCGTCATCGAAGGCACTTCGCAGCCGTTGCTGATCTACGAGAACAGCGAGCCGCAAGCCAAGGCCGCACCCGACGCCTGAGTCGGTCAGGTGGCAGCAAGCAAGAAAGGGGCCCATGCGGGCCCCTTTCTGCTTTTCCTGTGCAAGCGCTTGTAATTTCCCAGGCGTGCCCCCACATTAGGTCCAAGCATCATTTCCACCGGTTTCCGGCCATAAGGCCGCTGTAGAGGCGAAATCATGAAGACCACCCTCGACTTGCCTCTTTTGCCATTGCGCGATGTCGTTGTTTATCCGCACATGGTCATCCCACTGTTCGTGGGGCGTGAGAAGTCCATCGAGGCCCTTGAGGCTGCGATGACTGGCGAGAAGCAGATCCTTCTGCTGGCCCAGAAGAACCCCGCCGACGATGATCCGGGCGAAGACGCCCTGTATCGCGTCGGTACCGTCGCTACCGTGCTGCAACTGCTGAAGCTGCCTGATGGCACCGTCAAGGTGCTGGTCGAGGGCGAGCAGCGGGGTGCAGTCGAGCGCTTTACCGAAGTTGAAGGGCACATCCGTGCCGAAGTTTCCCTGATCGACGAAACCGACGCCGCCGAGCGCGAGTCGGAAGTCTTTGTGCGCACGCTGCTGTCGCAGTTCGAGCAGTACGTGCAGTTGGGCAAGAAAGTCCCTGCCGAAGTGCTGTCGTCGCTGAACAGCATCGAGGAGCCTGGGCGCCTGGTCGATACCATGGCCGCACACATGGCCCTGAAGATCGAGCAGAAGCAGGAAATTCTCGAGATCGTCGATCTGTCCACCCGTGTCGAGCATGTGCTTGCGATGCTGGATGCTGAAATCGACCTGCTGCAGGTCGAGAAGCGTATCCGTGGCCGGGTCAAGAAACAGATGGAACGCAGCCAGCGCGAGTACTACCTGAATGAGCAGATGAAGGCCATTCAGAAAGAGCTCGGCGATGGCGACGAAGGCCACAACGAAGTCGAAGAGCTGAAAAAGCGCATTGAAGCCGCTGGCCTGCCGAAAGATGCCCTGGCCAAGGCTCAGGCGGAGCTGAACAAACTCAAGCAGATGTCGCCGATGTCGGCTGAGGCCACCGTGGTGCGGACTTACCTCGACTGGCTCGTGCAGGTGCCGTGGAAGGCCCAGAGCAAGGTTCGACTGGACTTGTCCAAGGCTGAGGAAATTCTCGATGCGGACCATTATGGCCTTGAAGAGGTCAAGGAACGCATCCTCGAATACCTCGCCGTGCAGAAGCGCGTGAAGAAAATTCGCGGCCCGGTGCTGTGCCTGGTTGGCCCGCCAGGCGTGGGCAAGACCTCGCTGGCCGAGTCGATCGCCGCTGCGACCAACCGCAAGTTCGTGCGCATGGCCTTGGGTGGCGTGCGTGACGAGGCCGAGATTCGCGGCCACCGTCGGACATACATCGGTTCGATGCCAGGCCGCTTGATCCAGAAGATGACCAAGGTGGGTGTGCGCAACCCGCTGTTCCTGCTCGACGAGATCGACAAGATGGGCAGCGACATGCGTGGCGACCCGGCCTCGGCGCTGCTGGAAGTGCTCGACCCTGAGCAGAACCACAACTTCAACGACCACTATCTGGAGGTCGATTACGACCTCTCTGACGTGATGTTCCTGTGCACCTCGAACTCGATGAACATCCCGCCGGCGCTGCTTGACCGCATGGAAGTCATTCGCTTGCCGGGTTACACCGAGGACGAGAAGATCAACATCGCGGTCAAATACCTGACGCCCAAGCAGGTCAAGGCCAACGGTTTGAAGAAGGAAGAGCTCGAGATCGACACCTCGGCGATCCGCGACATCATCCGTTACTACACCCGCGAAGCCGGTGTACGTGGCCTTGAGCGGCAAATTGCCAAGGTTTGCCGCAAGGTCGTCAAGGAACATACCGGCCAGAAGCAGGTCAAGGTCAAGGTCACCAGTGAGCAGCTCGAGCACCTGTTGGGTGTGCGCAAGTTCCGCTACGGCCTGGCCGAGCAGCAGGACCAGATCGGCCAGGTGACCGGCCTTGCCTGGACCCAGGTGGGTGGCGAATTGCTGACCATCGAGTCGGTGGTCATCCCTGGCAAGGGCCAGCTGATCAAGACCGGTTCGCTCGGCGACGTCATGGTCGAGTCGATCACCGCCGCGCAAACCGTAGTCCGCAGCCGCGCCCGCAGCCTGGGGATTGCCGCCGACTTCCATGAGAAGCACGACGTGCACATCCACATGCCCGAGGGTGCTACGCCCAAGGATGGCCCGAGCGCCGGTATCGGCATGTGCACCGCGCTGGTGTCGGCGCTGACGCAGATTCCAGTGCGTGCAGATGTTGCCATGACCGGTGAAATCACCTTGCGTGGGCAGGTATTGGCCATTGGCGGGTTGAAGGAAAAACTGCTGGCGGCACACCGTGGCGGGATCAAGACGGTGATCATTCCAGAGGAGAATGTTCGCGATCTGAAGGAGATTCCGGAAAATATCAAACAGGATCTGCAGATCAAACCGGTCAAATGGATTGACGAAGTCCTGCAAATTGCGCTGCAATACGCCCCGGAGCCCTTGCCAGATGTGGCTCCTGAGATTGTCGCGAAAGATGAAAAGCGCGACGGCGATGCTAAGGAACGAATTAGCACGCATTAGTAGTTTTTGGCTGGGGGGCTTTCCTTGACAGTATTTTCGGGGCCTTGCTATAAAGCGGCACGCTATTGTCACCAGGCCACCCAGCGCACGTTTCATAAGCTTTTCATTACATACTTAGAAACAAACTCAATAGAGAAATAAGGGGACTTAGAGTGAACAAGTCGGAACTGATTGACGCTATCGCCGCATCTGCTGACATCCCGAAAGCTGTAGCCGGCCGCGCGCTGGATGCAGTAATTGACTCCGTGACTGGTGCCCTGAAAGCAGGCGACGACGTCGTTCTGGTTGGCTTCGGTACCTTCTCGGTCAAAGAGCGCGCAGAGCGCGATGGCCGTAACCCGCAAACTGGCAAGACCATCAAGATCGCTGCTGCCAAGGTTCCAGGCTTCAAGGCTGGCAAAGGCCTGAAAGACGCCGTCAACTAAGTCGTCTCTTTCAGCCGGACCCGGCCTGGCCAGGTCCGAGCACGCTGAAGGCGGGTCGCAAACGTTCCCGCCTGACACGTTTGCTAAGAAAAGGCGCATCCTCGGATGCGCCTTTCTTTTATCAGGATTCTACCCACGCTCCGCGGTTGTCGACGCAGTGGTACAGCCGTTTCTGGGGGACGCATGCTGCAAAATATCAGGGACAATTCACAAGGTTGGATTGCCAAGACCATCATCGGCCTCATCGTCGTGCTGATGGCGTTGACGGGCTTCGAGGCCATTTTCCAGGCCGCCAGCCATAGCCAGGACGCCGCCAAGGTGAACGGCCAGACCATCAGCCAGAACGAGCTGAGCCAGGCGGCCGACATGCAGCGCCGCCAGCTGATGCAACAGCTGGGCAAGGATTTCGACCCGGCACTGCTGGACGAGAAATTGCTGCGCGATGCCGCGCTCAAAGGGCTTATCGAACGCAAGCTGCTACTGCAGGGTGCCGAAGATGCCAAGTTCGCCTTCAGTGAGGCCGCGCTGGATCAAGTGATCCTGCAGACGCCGGAATTCCAGGTTGATGGCAAGTTCAACGCCGACCGTTTCGACCAGGTCATCCGCCAGATGGGCTATGGCCGCTTGCAGTTCCGCCAGATGCTCGCCGAAGAAATGCTGATCGGCCAGGTACGCACGGGTATTGCCGGCAGCAGCTTCGTGACCGACCAGCAGGTCGACGCCTTCGCTCGCCTGGAAAACCAGACCCGCGACTTCGCTTCGTTGACCTTCAAGGCCAACCCGGCTGCGGTCAAGGTCAGCGATGACGAGGTCAAGGCCCATTATGAACAGCACGCCAAGGAGTTCATGACGCCGGATCAAGTGGTCATCGACTATGTCGAGCTGAAGAAGTCGGCATTCTTCGATCAGGTGAAGGTTACCGACGACGAGCTCAAGGCCCAGTACGAGAAGGAAATCGCCAACCTGGCCGAACAGCGCCACGCTGCGCACATCCTTGTCGAGGTCAATGACAAGGTCACCGATGCCCAGGCCAAGGCCCGCATCGAAGAGGTCGAGCAACGCCTGGCCAAAGGTGAAGACTTCGCCAAACTGGCCAAGGAGTTCTCCCAGGACCCGGGTTCGGCCAACAGTGGTGGCGACCTTGGCTTCGCCGGCCCGGGTGTGTATGACCCGGTCTTCGAGGACGCGCTGTACAAGCTCGACGATGGCCAGGTGTCTGCACCGGTGCGTACCCAGTTCGGTTATCACCTGATCAAGCTGCTGGGCAAGCAGGCGCCGGAAGTCCCGAGTTTTGCCAGCCTGAAGGACAAGCTCACGCGAGACCTGAAGACTCCGCTGGTCGAGCAGCGCTATGTCGATGCCAGCAAGCAGTTGCAGGATGCTGCCTACGAGGCTGCCGACCTGGCCCAGCCCGCCCAGGACCTGAACCTCAAGGTGCATACGTCGGCGCCATTCGGCCGTGAGGGCGGTGAAGGCATCACGGCCAACCGTGCCGTGGTCCAGGCTGCGTTTTCCGAGGAAGTGCTGGAGGAGGCTGCCAACAGCACCGCCATCGAGCTGGACCCGGAAACCACGGTGGTATTGCGCGTCAAGGAGCACCGCAAGCCGGAGCAGATGCCGCTCGAAGCCGTGGCCAAGAAAATCAGCGAACACCTGGCCAAGGAGAAGGCAACCGCCGAGCTCAAGGCCAAGGCGGACAAGCTGATCGCCGGCCTGCGTGACGGCTCGGTCGCTACCGATACTGCCCAGGAAGGCCAGAGCTGGAAGGCCTACGAAGCAGTCACCCGCAGCCAGGACGGTATCGACCCGGCCGAGTTGCAGGCACTGTTCCGCCTGGCCAAACCGCAAGCCAAGGGCAAGCCGGTATATGGCAGCGTGGTTCTGGCCGATGGCAGCCTGGTCGTGCTGCAGCTCAAAGGTGTCAACGAAGGTGCCGCCGCCAGCGCTGAAGAGAAGCAGCAGATCCGCCGCTATCTCGCTTCGCGTGCGGGCCAGCAGGACTTTGCGGCATACCGTAAGCAGCTCGAAGGCAGTGCGGACATCACTCGCTACTGAGTGACTGTCTGGTAATGAAACAGGCCGCATGATGCGGCCTGTTTCGTTTCTGTGGCACGGGCGTAAGCGCCGGGTTCGCCTCAGCGCTTTTCCCCCTCATAGTTATCCAGCGTATCCCGCGCAATCTCCCGGCCCAAGGCAATCAGCTCCGGCGCCTTGTAGAACTCGAAGAAGCGGCATACCCGCTTGGGCACGTTGATCAGCACGTCCGGTGGATACCCCGCGATCTTGTATTGCGCCAACGACGTCTGCATCACCTCGAAACTCTGGTTGATCAGGTCCAGCAGCGAAGCTGGCCCCACGTTGTCGACGATGATCGACCCTGTGGCTGATTTTGGCGCGCCCTCGCTCTGCGGTGCCGCCGCCGGTTGCTGCGCTTCGGGGTCGGCCGCATCGGTCAGCCAGGGGTTGGGTGGAATCAGGCCCTCGCCGGTGATCTCCTGCTCGATGCGCATCAGTTCCTCGACGGGCTTGCGCCGAAACGGCATGCGCGACCCCAGCGAATTGATCAGCGCGTCAAAGCGCATCCTGAATGCTGCCGGCCGCTCGATGACAGGCAACTGGTATTGCTTCTGGTTGGTGGAGTTGAGGTTCACCGCAATGATCATGTCGCAGTGGCTGGACACCACCGGCACGATCGGTAGCGGGTTGAGGATGCCGCCGTCGACCAGCATGCGGTTGCCTTGCATTACTGGCGTGAACAGGCTTGGAATTGCCGCCGAAGCGCGCATTGCCTGGTGCAGGCAGCCTTCCTGGAACCAGATCTCCTGCTGGTGGGTCAGGTCGGTGGCCACTGCCGTGTAGGGGATGCGCAATTGCTCGATATTGATTTCGCCAACGATCTTGCGGATTTGCCCAAACACCTTGTCGCCGCGAATGGCACCAAGGCGGAAGCTGACATCGACCAGACGCAGTACGTCCAGGTAATCCAGGCTTTCGATCCAGTTGCGGTATTCATCGAGTTTGCCCGCCGCGTATATGCCCCCGACCACCGCGCCCATCGAGCAACCGGCAATGCAGGCGATCTCGTAGCCGCGCCGTTCGATTTCCTCGATCACGCCGATATGGGCATAGCCCCGAGCGCCCCCCGATCCCAATACCAGTGCTACACGTTTGCTCATGATCATCCCCGGCTTCTGCATCCATGGTCCTACAATGCACCGAGCGTTGCCTGTGCTTCAATGTAGACTCTAGGCAAAACGTGCCGGGCGCGGCACTTTTCAGGTGCCCACGCGTCGAACAGCCATTCTATTTGAACCTCTGAGGTATTACCGATGAAAGCCTGGATCTGCCTTCCTCTGATTGCCCTGGCCCTTGCCGGCTGTGCGGGCAAGACGGCTTACCGTGACAGCTGCGCGTCGCAGCTCGATGCCGCCTGGAAGGAGCTTGACCTGGCCAAGGCTGAAGGCTTTGCCGGTACTGTCAGCTATTCCAAGGCTTTGTCGCTTTTGACCGGGGCCAAGACCCAGCAGCAGTTCGAAGGCTTCGAAGGTTGCACCAATAAAGCCGAAAAGGCGCGTTTCTACATTCGTGAGTCGCGCGCCGGGCGCTGACCGAGGAGCGCTGTATGTCCAGCATGCTCGACCATGTGGTTGCCCAGGTAGTGGCCTTGCAGGTGCACCTGCTGGCCTGTCGCGAGCGCCTTGCTGCCGATACCGACAGCGAGGCCTTGCACGATCTGCGCATAGGCCTGAGGCGCTTGCGCAGCCTGTTACGGCCGCTGAGGGGCTTGCCGGGGGTCGAGCAGTTGGAGGACGCTGCGAAAGCCCTTGGTACCTTGACCACGCCGCTACGTGACCGTGAGGTACTGGCGGCCGAGTTGATCAAGCGCGGCGTTGCCCAGGCGGGGCAGCGGCGTCTGCAAGGGCGGGCTGCCACCTTTGCCGGCGTGGCCACCAGCGCGCAGCTGAGCCGTGTACTTGCCATCCTCGATGCCTTCCCGCTGTTCCTGCGCGCAGCGGGCCGTGAAGGGTTGGCCAAGTCACTGCGCAAGCGTGTCGACAAACGCCTGGTCAAGCAATGGCGCAAGCTGCAGGAAGCCTTGCAGGACCCGGCCCACGACCGCCACCGCCTGCGCCTGTTGATCAAACGTGTGCGCTATGGCGACCAGGCCTATCCGCAACTCGATCATGCCGGCAAGCCGCTGCAGCGCATGCTAAAACAAGCCCAGAGCGATTTGGGTAACTGGCATGATCGCTTGCAATGGCTGTTGCAGGCTCAATCGCATGCGGATCTCGCGCCCTGCAAGGTCGATTGGGAGCAGGAGCTGGATGACGCCGAACGCCAGTCCGACGTGACACTGGATGCCTTGCAGGCAGCGCTGCAGCGGCGCAAGCCCGGCAAATGACCGATATGCGGGCTGTTCGACGCAAGGTTGCTCGCTAGTATTGGCTGACACCTTTCGCTGCTGCAGGAGCCGGCCCATGAACTTCAACCAACTGCTCGACGCCGTGCGAGCACACCCCGACGGCGTCAGTGTTCCGCCCAACTGGGCCCAAGGGCGTGCCGCATTCGGTGGCCTGATGGCCGCCATGGTGTATGAGGCCATGCGCCTGAAGCTCGCCGATAGCCGCCCGGTGCGTTCCCTGGCCATCAGTTTCGTCGCCCCCGCCGCTCCCGACGTGCCAACCCGTTTTGAAGTCGAAGTGCTGCGCGAGGGCAAAGCCGTCAGCACCCTGCTTGGTCGAGCGATTCAGGATGGCCAAGTGGTGACTTTGGTGCAGGGCAATTTCGGCGCCGGGCGGGCATCGGTGGTGAATGTTCCTGCAGTGCCGGCCATGGAGATGAAGGCGCCTGAGGATGCCGCCCCTGAGCTTCCTTACATCAAAGGCGTCACACCTGAGTTCATGCGCCATGTTGCCCTGCGCTGGGCGGTTGGTGGGTTGCCGTTCAGTGGCAATCAGTCACGGCACATGGGCGGCTGGGTGCGCTTGCGGGATGTTGCCCAGGAGCAGGTCAACGAGGCCCACCTTTTAGCGCTGGTCGATGCCTGGCCACCCAGCCTCATGCCTTACCTGAAGCAGCCCGCAGCAGGCAGTACGCTGACCTGGACCATCGAATTCATCCAGCCGGTTGCCAGGCTGTCGACGTTGGACTGGTGCCGCTACTGCGTCGAGACGGAACACGCCCGCGATGGTTACGGGCATGCCGCAGCTGCTCTGTGGACGGCTGAAGGTGAGTTGCTGGCATTGAGCCGGCAGACGGTCACAGTGTTCGCTTGAGATTCAACGCCGATGTTTGTGCCGTCCGCGCCAGGCGCGCCACCAGGCACCACTGAGCACAAAACGCGGGAAGGTGATGAATTGCTCGGTCAGCAGGCGCTGCACGGCGGCCTTGCGGTTGGCGAACGGTTCTGGCTGCTCGGCCTCCAGGCGGTGGCCCTGACGCTGCAGGCCCAGGCCGGCGATCAGGGAAATGATGCCGACAGCAATCTGGCCAAGGTCCAGGGCGAACAAGCCTGACAGCACCAGCAGAGCGCCAAGGATGAACAGCGGCACGGCAATCAGGTGCAGCACCAGGTTGGTCGGGTGGCGGTGGTTGTGGTGATAGCCGCGCCATTGCCAGGCGGGCAAGTTGGGCAGTCGTTTGCTCATGGGCAGTTCCTCGCGGTCATGCCCAAAGCTTAGTGCGGCCCTGTGGTCGCAGCCAATCGAGGCTGGCTATGGTGACTATAGTTTGAGCTGGCCGATGGCCTTGTTCAGCTCGCCGGCCAGGGTCGCCAGTTCGCTGCTGGTGGTGGCCGAATCGACAGTCTGCTGCACGGTTTCCTCCGTGACGTCACGGATGCTGACTACTGCCCGGTTCATTTCTTCCGCCACCTGGCTCTGCTGCTCGGCGGCGACGGCTATCTGGGTGTTGCTCTCGCGCATCTGCGCCACGGCGCCGGTAATTTCGGCGAGCGCTGCGCCGGCTTCCTTGGCCTGGCGCACGCAGTCGTCAGCTTTGTAAGAGCTTTCCTGCATGAACTCCACCGCATCGCGGGTACCGGCCTGCAGGTCGGCTACCATGCCGGTGATCTCGTCGGTGGAGGTTTGCACGCGTTTGGCCAGGCTGCGCACTTCATCGGCGACCACCGCAAAGCCACGGCCCATTTCGCCGGCGCGCGCTGCTTCGATGGCGGCATTGAGCGCCAGCAGGTTGGTCTGTTCGGCAATACTGTGGATGACGTTGACCACGCCATTGATCTTCTGGCTGTCCTCGGCCAGTTGGCGGATCATTTCGGCGGTCTGCTGCACACCGCTGGATAGCCCGGCAATCGAATCCTGCACCCGGTTGACCACATTCTTGCCGCTGCCAGCGAGGGTGTCGGCGGTCTGCGACAGGTCGCGGGTGGCACCGGCATGCTGGGCGATATGGTGCACGGTGGCGGACATCTCGTTGATCGCCGTAGCTGCCTGGTCGGTCTCGCTTTGCTGGCCGAGCATGCCGTGGCGAACTTCGTTCATGCTCGTGGCCAGGCGCGCGGCGCCCGAATCGAGTTGCGCGGCTGTGCGTGCCACGGTGCTGACCACGCGGTGGTAGGTCGACTGCATGGCGTTGAAGGCGCCTGCCATCTGGCCCACTTCGTCTCCGCAAGCCAGAGGCACGCGGGCCGACAGGTCACCGGTTTTTTCCACGTGCAGCATGACGTCCTTGAGGGTATTGAGTTGGCTCAGCAGGAAGCGGATCAAAAGTTGCGAGGCGCAGAGCATGGCCAGCATCAGGATCAGCACACAAACCGCGTAGTTGGCAAAACGCTCGAAGAACACCTGGCGCACGCTCGGTGCCTGGGCCAGTACCGCCACCTGCTCGTCGCCATGGCGCAGTACCTGAGCACCCCGCAGCGGGTTGTTACCGAAGAGCCAGGCGGCCGGGAGTGCTACCCAGCCTTGTGCATTACGCAGTGCATCCAGGCTTTGGCCGGCAAAGGTCGGGGTTTGGCCGGGTTGCCAGGTGATCACGTTGGCCTGGCGGGGCAGGGCAAGCTCTTGCGGCCAGGCGGCCAGCAGCTGTGCCTGGGATTGCGCCTGGATCTGCACAGCCTCGGCGCGGGTTCGCTGCTCTAGGTGCACGGCATAAAGCACCAGCATCAAGGTGGTGACAAAGGCCACTGCGTTGACGGCCCAGAACTTGTACTTCAGGGAAATATTGCTAAGCCAGGCACCCATGGGTAGGTCTTCTCTGAGTTGAGCGGAAACATTATTGGCAAGGTGCCATCATTGTGCCCGCTCACGCCTGGGAGGTTTTGACGTGTATCAACAAACCGTTTATGCCCGATCAAGCTCAGGTCAGCTGGAAAAATGCCCGAGCCGTTGCAGTGGTGTGCGCCGCGGTATCTTCAACACGTTCACCTCGGTGCAACGCTACCTCCCGCAGCACCTCTGGCAGAAACGCCGGCTCGTTGCGCCCGCTCTTCGGTTTCGGTCGCAGACTGCGCGGCAGCAGATACGGGGCATCACTCTCCAGCATCAGGCGCCCTTGTGGGATATTGCCCACCAGCGGATGCAGGTGCGTGCCGCGGCGTTCGTCACAAATCCACCCGGTGATGCCGATGTGCAGGTCCATGTCCAGGTAGGCGAACAGTGCGTCGCGCTCGCCGGTGAAGCAATGCACCACGGCGGCCGGCAGGTGGTCGCGGTAGTCCTTCACAATCGCCAGCAAGCGCTCGCTGGCATCACGCTCATGCAAGAACACGGGCAGGCGCAACTCGGCGGCCAGCGCCAACTGAGCTTCCAAGGCTTTTTCCTGGAGTGGGCGAGGGGAGAAGTCGCGGTTGAAGTCCAGCCCGCATTCGCCTACGGCGCGCACACGCGCTTCATTCAGCAACTGGCGCAGTCGTTGGTCGCTGTTGGCGTCCCACGCTTTGGCGTCGTGCGGGTGTACGCCGGCTGTGGCGAACAGGTGCTCGCTGGCGGGGTCCAGCTGCTGGCACAGCTCTAGCGCCTGCTCGCTGACCGCGAGGCTGGTGCCGGTAAGGATCATCTGCACTACGCCGGTTTCGATGGCGCGCTCGACGATGGCGGCCTGCTGGTCGTGGAAACTGCTATTGGTCAGGTTGACGCCGATATCGATCAGTTGCATGGTGCTACCTCGTGCCGCGGGACGGCCAGCATAGCAAAAAGCGCGATTTCCGGGAAAAAGCCAAGAACTTCAGGCTTTTGCGATGGTCTTTTGCCGTCATTTATCACGAGTTGCTCGCACACATGGATGCTGCCCACCGACCTCGGATACGTCTTCGCATGCTGCGATACCTGCTCGCCCTGCTGCTGGCGCTCGGCCTGATGAGCGTCGGTCCCGCCTACGCGCGCCTGCCGGGGCCACAGCAGAACGTGCCGGTGAGCAAGGCCCGTGACCTTGAACAGATCCGCAGCAGCAAGGTGCTGCGGGTACTGGTCAACCAAAGTCGCAACAGTTCCGGTGAGGTCAAGGGCGAGCCCGTCGGCATCGAGTACTACCGCTTGCGTGCGCTTGAGCATTACCTCAACGCCCGGGCCGGCGACGGGCAACAGGTGCGGCTCAAACTCATCCCCAGAGCCAAAGAGCAACTACTCGGGGCCCTGCAGCGCGGTGAGGGCGACCTTGCCGCCCCGGGCGAATTGCTCGACCCGAGCCTGGTCGGTGGCGTGAACAGCAGTGCTCCGGTCCTGGACCAGGTGCCGTTGTGGCTGGTCGGGCGCAAGGGCGAGCGCAGTTTCACCCGCGTCGAGCAGTTGTCCGGGCGCACCGTGGCGTTGACCAGTGCCAGTGCCGCCGGCGCGCTGATCCAGCAGATCAACCAGCACCTGGCGCTGCGCAAGCGCCCGCCCGTCAAGATCGAGTGGGTCGATTCGACCCTGGCGGTGGAGGACGTGCTGGAGATGGTCCAGGCCGGCATCTATCACCTGACCGTGGTGGAGCGGCCGATCGCGCTGCGCTGGGCCCGGGTAATGCCACGCCTGCGCCTGGATAGCCGACTGCAACTGGGCCCGCCGCAAGCCATGCGCTGGTATGTGCGCCGAGATGCGACGCTGCTGCAGGCCACGGTCGATCGTTTTCTGCAGGGCTACCGCGCGCCCGAGAACCAGGACGCTGCCTTCGAGCGCATCTACCGGCGCCAGTACCGCGTGCACAACCCGCTTGCGCGCAAGGACCGTCAGCGCCTGGCTTCTGTGCGCGCGGTGCTGCAGAAACATGGCCAGGCGCAACAGATCGACTGGCTGAACCTTGCTGCGTTGGCCTTCAAGGAGTCGACCCTCAACCCGGCGGCGCGCGGCAGTGGCGGGGCGCATGGCCTGATGCAGATCACTCCTGCAGCTGCCCAACGGGTCGGGGTCAGCAATACCGCAACGGTGGATGGCAATGTCCAGGCCAGCGCCCGTTACCTGGCGTTGATCCGCCGCAAGTTCTTTGCCAGCCCGAAGATCAACGAGCGTGAGCGCATGGCCTTTGTGCTGGCCGCCTACAACCTTGGGCCCGAGCGGGTCCAGGCCATGCGTGTCGAGGCTCGCAAGCGTGGCCTCAATGGCAATCAATGGTTCTTTCAGACTGAACGGGTCGCGATGGAGCAGGTGGGCATGGGGCCGGTGAACTTCGTCAACAGCGTGAACAAGTACTTCCTGGCGTTCAACCGTGAGCGTGCGGTGCTGGAGCGGAGGGGGAATCGCTGATAAATCGATTTATTTGATTGGTATGCTGGGTTTTTTGCGATTTATATATCTCTCATGTCGATTATTATGGCGCCCATCCCAACACAACATCCCAGCTTTCAAGGAAGTCACCCAATGAACAACGCAATCATCAAACTGCTCTCCACCCACGCCGGCCTGGGCCTGAGCGTGGTTCGCATCCTGGTCGGCATCATCTTCATGGCGCACGGTGCGCAGAAACTCTTCGGCCTGTTCGGCGGCTACGGGTTGGAGGGCACCGGCCAGTGGATGGAGAGCATCGGCCTGGCCCCCGGCTACCTGATGGCCCTGCTGTCCGGCAGCGCCGAGTTCTTCGGCGGCCTGGCCCTGGTGATCGGCCTGCTGGCTCGCCCGGCGGCGCTGGCACTGAGCGTAACCCTGGTGGTGGCAATTTTCTCGGTACACATCGGTAACGGCCTGTTCATGTCCAACAATGGCTATGAGTTCGCCCTGGCGTTGCTGGCGGGTACCGTCGCGGTACTGATCGAAGGCGCTGGTCGCTTCTCCGTAGACCGATTGATCGCCCGCTGACAGCTCATGCTGCAGGCCTCAAGTTGATGACTTTCAGCTTGGGGCTTGCAGCTTGCCGCGTGTAGCTCTAGCATACCGCCTGCGCCGATTTAAACAGCTACTTGCGGGGCGCAGGAAAACCCAGCCCCGGGTCATCCGAAATACCGCTAAAGCGCTGGTTCGGTGACGCCTCCCACCGCTGCCCAGCGGGATTTGCGAGGCGGAGAAACACTCCATGAGTTGCCCACGTACCAGTGTCTGCTTGAGCCCACTGCCTGCCAGCCAGGCCACCCGCACACCGCGCATTCTGCTCGGTGGCCAGCATCAGCCTACTCTTTTGCGTCATCTCGAAGGCTTGTCCCGTCGCAAAGGCCAGGCCCGCGCCTTCCTCATCCAGTTTGCCGAAACCGCGTGCCGGCTGGAGCAGTTTGGCAACGACCGCTTCGATCTGGCGGTGATCCAGGCACCTGCCGCGCAGGATGCTGCCGAAGTGATCGGCCACCTCACCCGCATCGCACGCCAGGGCCTGATTACCCGACGCTGAGGGGCGCGCTATTGCACTCAGCCTTTGAACCGCCGTACTTGATAGCGGGTCCTTCTACTGTAACAGCCACCACTGCAGTCTGGTTCTTGACGCAGTGTTGGCTGATTTTGCAGGCGTCGTCAGGGCTTGATGAACCGGGGAGTGGCCTCCATCTCTTTGTACTCAATGTCGGTAACTTCCCAATACGCATCGCCCGTTGGGGTGTGTACCAAAATCTCGTCCCCTACACACTTGCCAATGCATGCTCGTGCCATCGGTGAATCGATGGAGATAAAATCCTTTCTGTCATAAATTTCATCGCCGCCCACGATGCGAAATTTTTTGGTCTCGTCATCTTCGTTGATAATGGTTATCCAAGCCCCGAAAAATATCTTGCCTTCTTGAGCAGGTGAGTAAGGAACGACACGAAGAACTTCGATCCGTTTTCGGAGGTAGCGTACTCTTCGATCTATTTCCCGCAGTCTTTTTTTGTTGTACTGATAATCCGCGTTTTCACTTCGGTCGCCTAAAGATGCTGCCCAGGTTACTTTTCGAGTAATCTCGGGTCGCTCTTCGCGCCAAAGCCAATCCAGTTCATCTTTCAAGGATTGATAGCCAGCTTCGGTGATAAGATTAGTCGCCATATTTTGCCTGTTATCTAGTCAGTGTCCGGTGCCTGGTCCAGGGTGGGTAATTTATCCGAAGTCAACGTTTTTCTGTATCAGCCTGGAGTTGCCAGCTCGCAGTAATCATCAGAAATCAGGCACCTGGCGATGCGCGCCAGGAAGCAATCCACTTAAACAACCTGCTCATCCACCAATGACTTCGGGCTTTGCGAATTTCGTCAATGTGCATGAATGTGTACGGGGCGGGCATGATTTTCTCTTGATTGCGAAGGCTGCGTAGCCCTCTGATGATGTGGCGTGTATAAAATAGTAAGGTCATGGAACAAGCCAGCAGGCCGAATGAGGCAACCAGCTCGGAAGTAAGAATCCCGATTTTTTTGGTAAAAACACTTGCCGCCAAGGTGGTCACCCCAGCCACCAGTAGAGGGTTGTATGCGGTCGACGATTTCTGCTTTATTTGTCGGCGAGGCTGGACTTTGATTCCGTCATGCTCGAAGGGGTGAAATGACGGTTTTCCGTTAACCAAGACCAGGTATGTCAATGCGGTGATCGCCATAGGGGCCAGTCCAATCGGGAAGGCAGCAATATCGGCCCCACTCCAGAGCCTTGCGGCAGCATGATAGGCCAAATTACAGGATAACAATGAGAATATCCCGGTCGTGGTCAGCACGAGTGACAGGGTATATGTCGTAAATTTTTCACAAGCGTAAACCAAGTGTAGCGTCCACCCGAGTGCAGCGACGGAGATTATGAAAAAAGCAGGCCAGAAGAATTTTAGCTTTGAAGGTCCCAAGGCGAGAAAAAATACAAAAACGCCAAGTAGAACCCAGCTCACCTTTTTAATGTTGGTCGCGTTTATCATCGTTGTTCTCTATCCTTGATGCGTTGCCGATCTTTTATGTCTCCACTCTCAATGAAAAACGCCAGCATCGTCGATAAAGCCGTTGGTTGCAGCTAGCTCCTGAGGTACTACCCCTCCCGAAGCACCGCCAACGGGCTAGCATTAAGCGCCCGCCGAGTCCCCAACACACCAGCCCCTCCTACCAGTAGCGCGCCCGCTAGCGGCAGTATCAGCAGCCACGGATGCGGGCCCCACTGCAGGTCGAACGCATAGCGGTAAAGCACCAGGGTAATCAACTCACAGCCTAGCGCTGCCAGGGCGCCACTGGCCGCACCCAGCAGCCCGAACTCGATACGCCGCGCTTTCACCAGCAACGGTCGAGCAGCGCCAAGCGCGCGCAGCAATGCGCCTTGGCGAATGCGTTCATCCAGCGTTGCCTGCAAACCTGCGAACAGCACGGCCAACCCCGCTGCCAGGACGAACAGCAATACATATTCCACCGCCAGGGTAACCTGGGCGAGGATGCTGCGCAGCTGCTCCAGCAAGGCATCGACTTGCAGGATGGTCACCGCCGGGAACGCCCGCGACAGGGCCACCACATCCAGGTCATGACCCGGCGCGAGGTAGAAGCTGGTCAGGTAGGTGGTCGGCAGCCCCTGCAGGGTGCCGGGCTGGAAAATCATGTAGAAGTTCGGCTGGAAGCTGTCCCAGTGCACGCTGCGCAGGCTGCTGACCCGTGCCTGGCGTTGTTCGCCGCCAATGTCGAAGGTCAGCAGGTCGCCCAGCTGTACCTTCAGGCTGGCGGCAAGTTCCGCCTCGACCGAAACGCCGGGGATTTCATCGCCAGCCGGTAGCGCCCGCCACCAGTTGCCGGCGGTCAAGGCATTGCCTGCGGGCAGGTCGGCGGCCCAGGTCAAGCTGAGGTCGCGCTGAACGGCGCGCTCGCCGGCGGAATCCTTGCTGACGATCTGTTGCACGGGTTGCTCGTTGATCTGGATCAGCCGGCCAGGCGTCACCGGGTACAGCGGTGCGGAGGCTGCGTTCACCTCGTGCAGGCGCTGGGCAAAAGGCTCACGGTCGTCGGGCAGGATGTTCAGGGCGAAATGGTTGGGTGCGTCCTTGGGCAGTTGTGCCTGCCAGGTGTCGAGCAGCTCGGCGCGCAGCAAGGCGACCAGGGCCATGGCCAGCAGGATCAGGCCAAACGCCAGTGCCTGGCCCGCGGCAGCCATGGGGTGGCGCAGCAACTGGCCCAAGCCCAGGCGCCAGGGCAGCGGGGCGCCTGCCAGCAGTTGCCGCAGGCTACGTAGCCCAAGCAGCAGCAGGCCGCCCAGTGCCAGCGCGGCAAGCAACCCGCCGCCTAGCAGGGCGAAGGTCAGCAGCAGGTCGAGGCTCAGGCGCCACATGATCAGGCCCAGGGCGAACAGGGCGGCGCCGTAGACCAGCCAGCTGCTGGGTGGCACGGGCAGCAGGTCGCGGCGCAGTACACGCAGTGGCGGCACCTTGCCCAGAGCGGCGAGCGGGGGCAGGGCGAAACCGGCCAGTGCGACCAGCCCGGTGGCGATGCCGGCCAATGCCGGGAGGATGCCGCCAGGCGGCACCACGCTCGGCAGCAGGCCGTGCAACAGGCGGAACAGGCCCAGTTGCGCCAGCCAGCCGAGCAAGGCACCGACCAGCGCGGCCAGCAGGCCGAGCATGGCCAGTTGCAGGCAGTACAGGCCCAGCGCTTGGTGGCGGGACAGCCCCAGGCAGCGCAACAGTGCGCTGGCGTCCAGGCGCCGCGCCGCATAGCGGCTGGCCGACAGTGCCACGGCGACGCCTGCCAGCAGCACCGCTACCAGGCTGGCCATGTTCAGGTAGCGTTCGGCCTTGCCCAGGGCACCCCCGATCTGCCGGTTGCCATCGCGGGTGTCGAGCAGGCGCTGGTTCGCCGCCAGGTTCTTCTCCAGCCCCTGGCGGTACTGCGCCAGGGCCTGTGCATCGCCGCGCCACAGCTCACGGTAGCTGACCCGGCTGCCGGGCTGAATGACCCCTGTGGCCTCCAGGTCGGCGAGGTTCATCATCACCCGCGGGGTGAGGCTATAGAAGTTGTTGGCACGGTCCGGTTCGTAGGTCAGTACGCGGCTCATGCGCAGGGTCTTCATGCCGACGTCGATGCTGTCGCCGATGCTCAGGCCAAGTGCAGCCAGCAGGCGCGGTTCGACCCAGACCTCGCCCGGCGGCGGGCCGCCACCGGGTGTTTCCATGGCATACGGCGCCGGTGCACTGCGTACCTGGCCACGCAGGGGGTAGGCGTCATCGGCGGCCTTGATGCTCGACAGCTGGATGCCGGCATCACCACCGACCACGCTGGTGAACTCCACCACCCGGGCGTGGCGCAGGCCCAGGGCGGTGCCGGCGTCTACCTGTTCCTGACGCGCCGGCGCACTGCCTTGCAATACCAGGTCGGCGCCAAGGAACTCGCTGGCGCGCAACTGCATGGCGCCATTGAGGCGGGCACCGAAATAGCCGATGGCGGTGCTGGCGGCAACAGCCACCAGCAGGGCGAAGAACAGCACGCGCACTTCGCTGGCGCGGATGTCGCGCAACAACTGGCGCAGCGCCAGGCCGCACAGGCGGGAAAGCGGCATGTGCTTCATCAGGCCTCCACCGGCGCCACCAGGCGGCCTGCTTCCAGTCGTATCAGGCGCCTGCAGCGGCTGGCCAGGCGCTCGTCATGGGTGACCAGAACCAGGGTGGTGCCGCGCTCCTTGTTCAGGTCGAACAGCAGGTCGCTGATGCGCTCGCCGGTATGGCTGTCGAGGTTGCCGGTAGGTTCGTCAGCGAACAGCACCGCCGGTTGGGCGGCGAAGGCGCGGGCGATTGCCACCCGTTGCTGCTCGCCACCAGACAACTGGCGTGGCGTGTGGGTCAGGCGCTTGCCCAGGCCGACCCGTTCAAGCAGGGTGCGGGCTTGTTCGCGAGCATCGCGACGGCCGTCCAGTTCCAGTGGCAGCATGACGTTTTCCAGTGCATTGAGGCTGTCGAGCAGCTGAAACGACTGGAACACAAAGCCGACATGTTCGGCGCGCACCCTGGCGCGTTGGTCTTCGTCCAGTGGGCCCAGGTCGTGTCCGGCGAGTATCACCTTGCCGGCGCTGGGGTGGTCCAGGCCGGCCAGCAGCCCGAGCAGGGTGGATTTGCCCGAGCCCGAGGCGCCGACGATGGCCAGGCTGTCGCCTTGGGCGAGGTCCAGGGACAGTGCGTGCAGGATGGTCAGATCACCTTCCGCACTGGGGACCACTTTGCTAAGGTTCTGCGCAACGAGAATGCTGGGGCCCATGGAGAATCCAATGCGAGTGTGGTGGTTGAGTGCCGGTCTGGCCCTGTATTGCCTGGCCCAGAGCGCGGCGGCGGGAACGTTGCTGGTTGTCGGCGATAGTATCAGCGCCGGTTTTGGCCTGGATACCCGCCAGGGGTGGGTCTCTTTGTTGCAGACCCGGCTCAGGGACGAAGGTTTCGATGATCGGGTGGTCAATGCGTCGATCAGCGGCGACACCAGTGCAGGGGGCCAGGCGCGGCTGCCTGCGCTGCTTGCAGCGCACAAGCCCAGCCTGGTGGTGCTGGAATTGGGCGGCAACGACGGGCTGCGCGGGCAGCCTCCAGAGCAATTGCAACAAAATCTTGCCTCGATGATCGAGCGGTCACGCGAGTCCGGGGCCAAGGTGGTGCTGCTGGGCATGCGCCTGCCGCCCAATTACGGGGTGCGCTACACCACAGCGTTCGCCAAGGTTTATGAGCAGTTGGCAGCGCAGAAACAGGTGGCACTGGTGCCTTTTTTCCTCGAGGGCGTAGGGGGTGTGCCGGAGATGATGCAGGCCGATGGCATCCATCCGGCGCAAGGTGCTCAGCAGCGGTTGCTGGAAAATGCCTGGCCGGCGATAAAACCCTTGCTGTGACGCTTTAAACGGGGCCGGCTTTCGGCTAATGTTGCGCCCCCCGTTTCGAGAGCCCCCAATGCCGCGCCCTGCCTGGTCCTTGTATGCCTACCAACTGATCGAGCCCGATGAGCAGCTCGATCTGTTCGCCTGCCAGGAAATCCGCGTCCACCTTGTCGCCCGCCAGCTCGAACTGGGTGTGCCGGTCGACCGTACCCTTTGTGGGGGCTTGCTGCCTGCGCAACCACGGTGGTCCGGCGTGCCGCGTTCGATCTATCGTGACGGCCGCCTGTGCGACCTCTGCCGGGCGATTCTCGACGCCCAGCGCCGCGGCATGCGTCCGGTATGGCCACAGCTTTGACACGGCCCTGGGCCTGAAACTCCGAGCGCCTTTCATCATCTGAAACGCATGGAAACCGCCAGTGGCTCCCGCTTGGCACGGTGCGGGTGTACAATCGATTCTCTTGACCCACCTTTCGAAGGATTTACCGGATGTTGCCGCGCTTTCCCGCCGTCACCCGCTGCCTGACCCTGGCCGGCCTGCTGGCAGCAGGCCCCGCCGTTGCACTGGAGCTGCCGCTGCCGCCTCCGGGAGAAGACGTCGTTGGCCAGGTACAGGTGATCAAGGCCAAGTATGAGGACACCTTTGCCGACATCGGCACTGCCAACGACCTCGGCTACCTGGAGATGATCGCCGCCAACCCGGGTGTCGACCCATGGCTGCCGGGCGCCGGTACCGAGATCATCCTGCCGACCCGCTACGTGCTTCCGCCGGGCCCCCGCGAGGGCGTTGTCATCAACCTTGCTGAATACCGGTTGTACTACTTCCCGAAAGGGCAGAGCGTGGTATACACCTTCCCGCTGGGGATCGGTCGTGAAGGCTGGGGTTCCCCCATCGCCAACACCAAGATCATTGCCAAAACCCCAAACCCGACCTGGACGCCACCGGCTTCGATCCGTGCTGAGCACGCCGCCGATGGTGACATCCTGCCAACCGTGGTGCCGGCCGGGCCAGACAACCCGCTGGGGCCTTACAAGTTCACCCTGGGCGTGCCGGGTTATCTGATTCACGGTTCGAACAAGAAGTTCGGCATTGGCATGCGCACCAGCCATGGTTGCTTCCGCATGTTCAACAATAATGTGCTGGAGCTGTCGAAGATGGTCCCGGTCGGTACGCCGGTGCGCATCATCAACGAGCCGTACAAGTTCGGAATCAGTGGTGGCAAGGTATACCTCGAGGCGCACACACCGCTGGACGATCACGGCGACCCTTCGGTGGTCGATAAGCACACTGCTGTCATCAACGCGCTGCTCAAGCGCGAAGACCTGGCCAACAATGTGCGCATGAACTGGGACATGGTCCGCGACGTGGTCGCTGCCGAAGATGGCATGCCGGTGGAAATTGCCGTGCCCGTCGATAACCAGGGTGCAGCTCCCATGGTGTCGAGTATTCCTCCAGAACTGCAGTAAGCCCTTGAGCGATAGGGCTGAAGCCTGCCCAGGTCAAACGCCTGGGCAGGCTTTTTCATTTGTGCTGTTTGCTTTTGTAGCGGCAATAAAAAAGCCGACCCCACAAGTGGGTCGGCTTCTTAACAATCCGTGAGGACTATTACTTGCGGCTGGCTTTGTCCAGCATACGCAGAGCGCGCTCATTGGCTTCGTCAGCGGTCTGCTGAGCCTTCTGAGCGGCTGCCATTGCATCGTCAGCCTTACGGTAGGCTTCGTCAGCACGGGCCTGAGCGCGAGCTGCTGCGTCTTCAGTCGCAGTCAGACGAGCTTCGGTTTCTTTGGATACGCTGCTGCAACCGGTAGCCAGAACTGCGGCCAGAGCCAGAGCAGAGAATTTCAGAACGTTGTTCATCGTGTTCCCCTTCAAGGACTTTCTATTAAATAGCCATCTCTCAGGAAAGAGAAACTGGCCGGCGTACATAGTACCCATTACTTGTAGTAAGTAAACTGACTCAGCGCAAGAACGGTAAAAAAAATGTTGCCCAAGGGTGCTTGACGAGATTTTCAGGCTTTTTGTGAGCACGCTGTGCAGGCGGCGCAAGCGATTGTTGTGTGGGAACTTTTTTGTTGAACTAACGGTGACTTTAAGGGTCGTTGTACGTCTAAAGCCCAAGAGTGTCCGGCTGAGTTTGCAGGTCAGTTCGTGCAGGGGTTCGAGCTCATTGCCGTGACTTTTAACCGATGCCACCTTGAGCAATCCGGGGTGTCGCGCCTACTATTTGATGGCCCGGTCCGGCAGAACCATTGCAATCGGCCTGCGGTCCAAGGGGCAAGAGGTGGCATAGGCGCTGCACGCATTGGTTCCTCTGCCGGATACATCACCATCGATTAAGGTAAAGGTCTGCCCAAAAGGCCTGCGAGGAGTAGTGATGAGTGAAGCGCTGACCATCCACCATGACCAGGCCGGTCATCAGTTCGAGACCAACGTGGACGGTCATCGTGCCTACCTGACGTACATGGATCTGGGCAAGCAGACGCTGGATATCTATCGCACTTTCGTCCCCAACGCCCTGCGCGGCCGCGGCATCGCTGCAGCACTGACCGAAAGGGCCTTGGAGTACGCGGACCAGATGGGCTACACGGTGATTCCTTCCTGCTCGTACGTCGAACGCTACATGGAGCGCAAGCAGCGTCATTCGAGTAAAGCCTGAACCTGCTGACTGCACATGCGAAAACGCCGGGCTAAGCCCGGCGTTTCATTTTGTGGCCAAGCTCAGCCGCGCTTGCGCTTGGGCAGTACATCCTTGAGCTTGGCGTGCATGCTGCGCAGGGTGTTCTCTGTGGCAGACCAGTCGATGCAGGCGTCGGTGACCGATACGCCGTACTGCAGATCTTCCAGGTTCTTCGGGATCGACTGGGCGCCCCAGTTCAGGTGGCTTTCGACCATCAAGCCAATGATCGACTGGTTGCCTTCGAGGATCTGGTTGGCGACGTTCTCCATGACCAGCGGCTGCAAGGCCGGGTCCTTGTTGGAGTTGGCGTGGCTGCAGTCGACCATGATGTTGGCCTTGATCTTTGCCTTGGCCAGGTCCTGTTCGCACAGGGCGACACTTACCGAATCGTAGTTCGGCTTGCCGTTGCCGCCACGCAGCACTACGTGGCCGTAGGGGTTGCCCTTGGTAGTGACGATGGATACGCCGCCTTCCTGGTTGATGCCCAGGAAACGGTGCGGCTTGGATACCGACTGAAGGGCGTTGATGGCCACGGTCAGGCCGCCATCGGTGCCGTTCTTGAAGCCGACCGCCGAGGACAGGCCCGAGGCCATTTCACGGTGGGTCTGGGATTCGGTGGTGCGCGCGCCAATGGCCGACCAACTGATCAGGTCTTGCAGGTACTGCGGCGAGATCGGGTCGAGCGCTTCGGTGGCGGTTGGCAAGCCCATTTCGGCCAGGTCCAGCAGCAGTTGGCGGCCGATGTGCAGGCCGTCCTGGATCTTGAACGAGTCATCCAGATAAGGGTCGTTGATCAGGCCTTTCCAGCCGACCGTGGTGCGCGGCTTCTCGAAGTAAACACGCATTACCAGATACAGCGTGTCGGAAACTTCCTCAGCCAGCACCTTGAGGCGCTCAGCGTATTCGTGAGCGGCCTTGATGTCGTGGATCGAGCACGGGCCAACCACTACGAACAGGCGATGGTCTTTCCCGTCGAGGATATTGCGCACCACTTCGCGGCCGGCAGTAACGGTCTGCAAGGCTTTGGCGCTGAGGGGGATTTCCTTCTTGAGCTGATCGGGAGTGATCAAGGTCTCGTTGGAGGCAACGTTAAGGTCGTCGATCGGTAAATCAGCCATCGTGTTACTCGTCAGGTCACGGTGCCGGCCGCCAGCAATCCCCGTGCGGCCCAGCAGCAAGAATGTTCGCAGCGGGGAGCCGAACCTTAGCGCGTTACTGGGGGCGCGACAATGGGCTACAACGCGCCTGTGCAGGGTTTTTCCCTGGTGCAACAGGCTTGTCCTGCTATTTGGGTGCGCAAAATGCCTCAACAGGTGTAGAAAAGCACACCGACATTTATCAGGAGATCAGCATGGACCCTCGCAAACCACGCATTGGCATTATTGGCAGTGGTGCCATCGGCGGCTTTTATGGCCTGATGCTGGCGCGGGCCGGGTTTGACGTGCATTTTTTGCTGCGCAGTGAATTTGCGCAGGTTCGGGGGCATGGCCTGAGGCTGGAAAGCGCCGTGCACGGCGACTGGCGCATGCCGGTGCAGGCTTATGCCAGCGCTGCCGACATGCCGCCGTGCGATTGGTTGCTGGTGGGTGCAAAGGCGACCAGCAATGGCGAATTGGCGCCGCTGATTGCGCAGGCATCGGCACCCGATGCCAAGGTGGTGCTGCTGCAGAACGGGTTGGGTGTCGAGGAGCAGTTGCGGCCAGCGTTGCCCGGCAATCTGCACCTGCTCGGTGGCTTGTGCTTTATCTGTGTCAACCGCGTGAGCCCTGGTGTGATACGCCATCAGGCGCTGGGTGCGGTCAACCTGGGCTATCACAGCGGGCCCGCCAGCGACGGGGGGCTGAGCATCGTAGAGGAGGGCGCCAGGCTGTTCCGCGCCGCGGGTATCGACTCCCAGGCCATGGACGACCTCGGTCAGGCCCGCTGGCAGAAGCTGGTGTGGAATGTCCCCTACAACGGCCTTTCGGTGTTGCTTGGTGCCAGTACCTTACCGCTGATGGCAGATGCCGACAGCCGTGAGCTGGTTCGGGCGTTGATGGCTGAGGTGGTCCAGGCGGCCGCCGCCTGTGGTCACGAGCTGCCTGCCGGTTATGCCGAGCACTTGTTCCGGGTCACCGAGCAGATGCCCGACTACTGGCCGAGCATGTACCACGATCACGTCCAGCAGCGACCGCTGGAGCTTCAGGCTATCTATGCCGAGCCTCTGGCCCGGGCGCGCGCTGCGGGGTGCAGCCTGCCGCGCATGCAGATGCTCTACCAGGCACTGGCCTTCGTCGATCGCGCCAATCGCGCCGGCTGAAACCTCTACAGCCCGCATTGGCAGTGCGCCGGGCGGCCGAGCGAGCGCCCGGCGCGCTGCTAAGCTGAAGCTTGCTCTGCCGCCACGGCAGTCGAGGAGGTCGAATGATCCGCTCCATGCTGTACGCCACCGACCTCGGTGTCTACGCCCCTTTTGTCATGCAGCATGCCTTGGCCCTGGCCCGCACGTTCGGCGCGGAACTGTATGTGATTCATGCCGTAGAACCCATGGGGCAGTTCGCCGAATCCCTCCTGCAAAGCTACCTCGATGAGCAGACGCTCGATGCGTTGCATAGCGAGGGCGTCAATACGGTGATGGCCAACATCGAGCAGCGTGTGCTGGAGAACTTTCGCGAGGAGCTGGGCGAGGACGCGGACCTGGCGGTGATCAAGGCGGTCCGGGTGCGCCAGGGTGATCCGGCGCAGGTCATCCTGGAACAGGCGCAACGTTTGAGCGTGGACTTGCTGATTTTCGGCAGCCACAGCGCCGGTGCTGGGGTAGATGTGCCGATTGGCCGAACGGCTGTGCGCTTGCTGCAGTTGTCTGCGGTGCCGGTGTACATGGTGCCGCTTTCGCAGCATCTCGGCCGTAGGAAAACGTGAAGCTGATGGTGGGCAGTTTCGGAGCGGCATGTAACAAAATAGTTCTAGTTTTATTTCGAGAACCACTAATATAGTTATATCCCGTCGCTGCCTGCTGCCGCTGACTTACCGCTGATTCGAGGGAAACCTATGAAGCTTCAACAACTGCGCTACATCTGGGAAGTGGCGCACCACGACCTCAACGTCTCCGCGACGGCGCAGAGTCTGTACACCTCTCAGCCGGGGATCAGCAAACAAATCCGCCTGCTCGAGGATGAACTGGGTGTTGAAGTCTTTGCCCGCAGCGGCAAGCATCTGACCCGTGTCACTCCGGCAGGTGAGCGCATCATCAACACCGCTGGTGAAATCCTGCGCAAGGTCGAAAGCATCAAGCAGATCGCCCAGGAATTCTCCAACGAGAAGAAGGGTACGCTGTCCATCGCTACCACCCATACCCAGGCTCGCTATGCGCTGCCGCCGGTCATCAGCAGCTTCATCAAGCAGTACCCGGAAGTCGCCCTGCATATGCATCAGGGTTCACCCATGCAGATTGCCGAGATGGCTGCGGACGGTACCGTCGACTTTGCCATTGCCACCGAGGCGCTGGAGCTGTTCGGCGACCTGATCATGATGCCGTGCTACAAGTGGAACCGCTGCGTGGTGGTGCCGCAGGGTCACCCGCTGGCCAAATTGCCGAAGCTGACGCTGGAAGCTGTAGCCGAATACCCGATCGTCACCTATGTATTCGGGTTCACTGGCCGCTCCAAGCTGGATGAGGCCTTCAATCACCGCGGCCTGACGCCGAAGGTGGTGTTCACTGCTGCTGACGCCGACGTGATCAAGACTTACGTGCGCTTGGGGCTGGGCGTGGGCATCGTGGCCAAGATGGCGGTGGACAGCAAGCTGGACAGCGACCTGGTGGCGCTTGATGCCAGTGAGCTGTTCGAGGCCAGCATCACCAAGATCGGTTTCCGCCGCGGCACCTTCCTGCGCGGCTTCATGTGCGATTTCATTGAGAAATTTGCGCCGCACCTGACGCGTGAAGTGATGGCCAAGGCGATCCAGTGCCACAACAAGCAGGAACTCGAAGAGCTGTTTGCCGGTGTCGAGTTGCCGGTGCACTGAAAAGCAGCTTCAAGCTGCAAGCTTCGAGAAAGAGCAGCCCATGTGGGCTGCTCTTTCTTCTTGGGGCTTGCAGCTTATAGCTTGAGGCTTGCAGCTGCCTTCAGGCCTTGCTGATCAGGTTGCCGGCGTGCAGCCCGCATTCCTTCTGGGTCGACTCTTCCCACCACCAGCGGCCTTCACGTTCGTGCTGGTTCGGCAGTACCGGGCGGGTGCAGGGCTCGCAACCAATGCTGATGAAGCCGCGCTCGTGGAGGCTGTTGTACGGTAGCTCGAGCATTCGGATGTAGCCCCAGACTTCCGCGCTGGTCATCTGCGCCAGCGGGTTGAATTTGTACAGGGTGCGTTCCGCTGTGGAGAACGCGCTGTCGATTTCCAGTGCTGCCACCTGGCTGCGGGTGCCTGGGCTCTGGTCGCGGCGCTGGCCGGTGGCCCAGGCGCTGACAGTGGCGAGCTTGCGCCGCAGTGGCTCGATCTTGCGGATGCCACAGCACTCGCCATGGCCGTCCTTGTAGAAACTGAACAGGCCCTTTTCCTGAACGAACGGGTCGAGTTTGGCGCGGTCCGGGCTGAGGATCTCGATCGGCAGGCTGTACTGCTCACGCACCTGGTCGATGAACCGGTAAGTCTCAGGGTGCAGGCGGCCGGTGTCGAGGCTGAACACCTTGACCTGCTTGTTCAGCTTCCAGGCCATGTCGACCAGCACCACGTCCTCGGCACCGCTGAAAGAAATCCACAGGTCGTCGCCAAAGTGCTCGAAGGCGAGCTTGAGAATGTCCTGCGGGGATTTGCTGGCGTAGGTCGCGGCCAGGGCGGCGACGTCGAAGGGTTGGCTCATCAGGCGGTTTCCATCTTGGCTGTGGCGCTGTGCGCTCGTAATGAGGTGATGGTAACAAAAAATGGCAGGCTAGACGCTGTGCCTGCACCGGCCCTGGGCCGGCGCAGGCAAACACTGGGTCACAGGCTCTGCAAGGTCTCCATCAATACCCGTACCTTGGCGATCGATTCTTCGTATTCCGATTGCCAGTCGGAGTCCGCCACCACCGCGCCGCCGCCCCAGCAGCTGACCTGCCCATCCTTGACCAGCAGGCTGCGAATGGCGATGGAACTGTCCATTTCACCGCGCACATCCACGTACAGCAAGGACCCGCAATACAGCGCGCGGCGGCTGGGCTCCAGCTCGTCGATGATCTGCATGGCGCGAATCTTGGGGGCGCCGGTGATCGAACCGCCTGGGAAGCTGTCGCCGATCAGGTCCAGGGCGTCCTTGTCGGTGGCCAGTTGCCCGGTGACGCTGCTGACCAGATGGTGCACGTTGGGGTAGCTTTCCAGGCTGAACAGCTCTGGCACCTTCACCGAACCGATCTGGCAAGTGCGGCCCAGGTCGTTACGCAGCAGGTCCACGATCATCAGGTTTTCCGAGCGGTCCTTGGGGCTCTGGCGCAGCGCCTCGGCATTGCGGGCGTCTTCTGCCGGGTCGGCAGAGCGCGGGCGGGTGCCCTTGATCGGGCGGGTCTCCACTTGCCCCTGGCTGACGCGGATGAAGCGTTCTGGAGAAAAGCTCAGCAGTGCGCTGCCGTCGGCCAGTTGCTGGTAGCCAGAGAACGGCGTCGGGCAGGCCTTGCGCAAGGCCTGGTAGGCGCGCCAGGGGTCGCCCTGGCAAGGTGCGCGGAAGCGTTGGGTCAGGTTGATCTGGTAGCAATCGCCGGCCTGAATGTAGCGCTGTACCTGATCGAATGCTGCCTCGTATTGCCCTGGCTGCAAATCACCCGTCATGGCGGCGAGCAGGCGGAAATCGCCGCTTGCAGCGTTGTCGGTGTCTTCAAACAAGGCGATGAGGCGCTCGCGCTCGTCATCAGCCAGCTGGGGGTGGAACACCAGTTGGCTGGTGCCATGCTGGTGGTCGGTCACCAGCGCCCAGCCATACAACCCAAGCTGGGCGTCGGGCAGGCCGAGGTCATCCGTGGCGAGGCAGGGCAGGTGCTCCAGGCGTCGGCCGAAGTCGTAGCTGAGGTAGCCGATCAGGCCGCCGGCAAATGGCAGCTCGACACCACCTGGCAACTGCGCAGGGCCCAGTTGTTTCAGGCTGGCGCGAAGCCGTTGCAGGAAGGCCCGGCCATCTTCGTCGGGCAGCACCTGCAAGTGTTGCAGCGGCCAGGCGCTGAGCAGGTCGAAGCGGCCGCGCTCGGCGCCTGGGCGGGCGCTGTCGAGCAGGATCGCCCCGGGCGCCTGGCGCAGGCGGGCGAAGTATGCGGCGGGGTCGGGCTGATAGGGCAGGGGGTAGAGCGTACAGGTCGGCATCAGTGTGGACGGCGATGTAAAAGCGAGGAGGGCGATTGTAGACCTGCGCAGGAAATGCGCCTAGCGCCAGTGTGACTTTCAGGCAGTGGGTTGAAGCCATCGCCGGCTTGCCGGCGATGGGGCAGAGCTATCAGCCCGGATGCACGTGCCCGAACAGGCTTTGCGCGACCCGGACACGCTGTTCGGCATCCTCGGTCACACCGTCCTTGGCCAGCGCCTCGATGTGCGCCTCGATGGCATGGGTGCGTTGGGTCAGCCCGGTGTCGTTGGCGATCTGGATGTTCAGGCCAGGGCGGGCATTGAGTTCGAGAATCAACGGCCCCTTGTCCTGGTCCAGCACCATGTCCACACCGATGTAGCCCAGGCCGCACAGCTCATAGCAGCCGGCTGCCAGCTTCATGAAGCCGTCCCAGTTCGGCAGCTGTACGCCATCCACCGCATTGGTGGTATCCGGGTGCTTGCTGATGATGTTGTTCAGCCAGGTACCGCGCAGGGTCACTCCGGTGGCCAGGTCCACACCTACGCCGATGGCGCCCTGGTGCAGGTTGGCCTTGCCGCCGGACTGGCGGGTCGGCAGGCGCAGCATGGCCATTACCGGGTAGCCCATCAGCACGATGATGCGGATGTCCGGCACACCTTCGTAACTGATGCTCTTGAAGATCTGGTCGGGGGTTACCCGGTACTCGATCAGCGCGCGGTCGCGGTGCCCGCCGAGCGAGTACAGGCCGGTCAGGATGCTGGAGACCTGATGCTCGATCTCTTCATGGCTGATGATCTTGCCGGAAACGGTGCGGTAGCGGTCCTCGAAGCGGTCGGCAATCACCAGGATGCCGTCACCGCCGGCCCCCTGGGCCGGCTTGATGACGAAGTCGTTGCGCCCGCCGATGATCTCGTGAAGCTTGTCGATCTGCTTCTCGGTCTCGATGATGCCGTACATTTCAGGCACGTGAATGCCCGCTGCCAGCGCACGCTCCTTGGTGATGATCTTGTCGTCGACGATCGGGTACAGGTTGCGCTTGTTGTACTTGAGCACATAGTCGGCATTGCGCCGGTTGATACCCATGATGCCCCGGGCCTCCAGGGCTTTCCACGTCTTGATCAGGCCAAACATCAGGCGTCAGCCTTCTTCAGGAATGCCTTGAAGCGCACCAGCTCGGTCAGGCGGTAGCCGCGGTAGCGACCCATCGCCAGCATGAAGCCCACCAGGATCAGCAGTACCGCCGGGAAGGTGAAGACGAAGTACACCAGCTCCGGCACCATCATCAGCAGGTGGGCAAGCGACGCTGCGAACAGGGTGCCGATCGCCACTTTCATGGCATGACCGCCGCCGCGTTCTTCCCAGGTGATCGACAGGCGCTCGATGGTCATGGTCAGGATCACCATCGGGAACAGCGCTACCGACAGGCCGCGTTCCAGCCCCAGCTTGTGGCTGAACAGGCTGATGGCGGCAATCAATACCACGACGAAGGTCAGTACCACCGAGAGGCGCGGCAGCATCTGCAGCTTGAGGTGCTCCAGGTAGGAGCGCAGCGACAGGCCCAATGCGGTGATCACGGTGAACAGCACGATGCCGAAGCCCAGCTGGGTCTCGCGGAACGCCAGGGCGATCAGTACCGGTGTGAACGTGCCCAGGGTCTGGATGCCGATCAGGTTGCGCAGGACCAGGATCACCAGCACGCCGATCGGGATCATCACCATGATCATGAAGGTCTGCTGGGTCTGCAGCGGCAGGCCGTACAGCGAGTACTCGAGGAAGTCGGCGTCGGTGTTCTCGTCGGTCAGCTTGGCCAGGCGGATGGCGTTCATCTCGCTGTTGTTCATGCTGAAAGTGACGTTGGCTTTCTTGCCGCCATCGACGGTGACCAGGTTGTCATCACCGGTCCACCACAGCAGGCGGTCGCTGGGCAGGCCCTGCTCACCGGTGTCCGGGTTGAAGTACAGCCAGTCGCTGCCGTTGAAGCTGCGCAGCCAGAGCTCGGGGGACTGCGGCGTATCGGCCACCAGGCGGATGGTATGGACCTTTTCCATCGGTACATGCGCGATCGACAGCAGCAGGTCGATGACCTGGGCCTTCTTCATGGGCGAGGTATCGCCGGCCAGCAGCAGCTTGACGTTGTCGTCGTTGAGGTTGTTCACCCGCTTGATGGTTTCGCTGACGAAGGTCTCGACGTCCGCCGAGTGCTGGCGGATCGGCGCCATCAGGGCTTCGGCGGCGATCTTCTCGGGGCCTTCTACGGCAAGGCTGTCACGGAAGGTCGGGCCTTTGATGGCGGCCTTTTCGCTGCTGTAGCGCTTGGTCAGCACCAGGCGGTAATAGAGGGTCTGGTTGCCGCTGGCGCGGCGTGCCGACCAGGTTACCTTGCGGTTGCCATCGGCGCGGTTGACGCTGACCCCGTAGTTGTTGGAGATGAAGCTCTCGTTGAGGCTGACATAGTCGCGGTTCAGCGGCGGTACGAACATTTGTACCTTGACCGGGTCCTTGCTGCTGGCGACGAACTCGACCTTGGCGTCGATGTTCCAAAGGTCGTCGGTTTCGTCTTCGGTCACCGGGATGCCGAGGAAGAAGATCTGATAGGCCGTGACCGCCACGCCCAACAGCACCAGTACGGTGATCAGGACTTTCAGATGGAGGGTAAGAGAGCGCATCGGGATTACTCTGCTTTGGGAGCGTCGGTGGCACAGGCAGGTTTGCCGGCCGCGTATTTAAGGCTTGGGTCGACCAGCGCGTCGAAGTGCTTGAGCGCCTCGGAACCGATCAGCAGCGGGAACTGGAACGCGCTGCGGTCGGTGAGGTTGACTTCGATGGTGCGCAGGGCCTGGCCCATGCAGATTTCGAGTTCGATGACCGGGCGGGCGGTATAGGCCTTGCCCGATTCGGCATCATAGTCGCCTGCGCGGCGCTTGATCTTGCTGACCCGCGCCAACGGGCGTTCGATGGGGTGCGAATGGGCGGCATCTATCGCCAGGTAGAAACGCACCCAGCTCTCGCCGTCGCGCTTGAAGCGCTTGATGTCGCGGGCACTCAGGGATGCGGTCTTGGCGCCGGTGTCGAGTTTGGCGGCCACTTCCAGGTCGAGGTCCCCGAGGCGGGCGTATTCGTTAAGACCGTACACGGTCTTGCCCGCCGCCTGGCCAAGGGCCGGCAGCAGGGTGAGGCATGACAGCAATAAAACGGGTGTAAGTCTCATAGTCCTGGCGCGGTGCTGTGCAAGGTTCGGGGCAAGGCGACTGGCAGGTACTGCGCAAGCTTCCTCGGTTCGTCTGTCAACAACATGAATGGATGACAGAAACGCTATCCATACTCCGTTGGAGGCGCGGCATTCTATCACGCCGATGCCTTGGCGCCAGCGCGTCGCGATCTGACAACGCCATCACTCACTAAGTTCGCGCTCAGACAATTGTCGACAATGTTCATTTTTTCTTTGACTGAATGGGCTTGTTTCGCTAGTTTCTCCTCAATGGCTTATCAAGGTGTCAACAATATGCTGGACCTCATTACCCCCAGCCCTTCAGCGCCGGATGAAACGGAAACCTTGTCCGAGCATGTCTTCCGGCGCATCCAGGCCGCGATCGTCAAGGGGGAAATAGCCCCGGGCAGCAAAATCTCCGAGCCGGAGCTGGCGCGCACCTATGGCATCAGCCGTGGCCCGCTGCGTGAGGCCATCCATCGTCTGGAGGGCCAGCGCCTGCTGGTGCGGGTGCCACATGTAGGTGCGCGCGTGGTGTCGCTCAACCATGCCGAGCTGATCGAGCTGTACGAAATCCGTGAGTCGCTGGAGGGCATGGCTTGCCGCCTGGCGGCCGAGCGCATGAGCCAAGGCGATATCGACGAGTTGCGCCGGGTGCTGGACACCCACGAACGCGACGCGGCGTTCCAGGCGGGGGTGGGTTACTACCAGCAGGAAGGCGATTACGACTTCCATTACCGGATCATCCAGGGCAGCGGCAACCAGACCCTGGTCAAGATGCTCTGCGGCGAGCTGTACCAGCTGGTGCGCATGTACCGCATCCAGTTTTCCGCCACGCCCAACCGCCCGCGCCAGGCCTTCGCCGAACACCACCGCATCCTCGATGCCATCGCCGATCGTGACGGCGAGCTGGCCGAACTCCTGATGCGCCGCCACATCGGCGCGTCCAAACGCAATATCGAGCGCCACTACCTGGACGCCAACAACAATAGCCTTTGAGGTGAGAAATGACTGTGAAGAGCACCCCTGGTCAGCGTTTTCGCGATGCCGTTGCCGCCGAACATCCACTGCAGGTGGTCGGCGCCATCAACGCCAACCATGCGCTGCTGGCCAAGCGCGCCGGCTTCAAGGCCATCTACCTGTCCGGTGGCGGTGTCGCCGCCGGTTCGCTGGGCTTGCCGGACCTGGGCATAACCGGTCTTGATGACGTGCTGACCGATGTGCGGCGCATCACCGACGTCTGCGACCTGCCATTGCTGGTAGATGTCGACACCGGCTTCGGTGCTTCGGCCTTCAACGTTGCGCGCACGGTGCGTTCGATGAGCAAGTTCGGTGCCGCCGCCATCCATATCGAAGACCAGGTAGGCGCCAAGCGCTGCGGCCACCGGCCGAACAAGGAAATCGTCTCCCAGCAGGAGATGGTCGACCGCATCAAGGCTGCGGTCGATGCCCGTACCGATGACAGCTTCGTGATCATGGCACGTACCGATGCCCTGGCTGTGGAAGGCCTGAACGCAGCGCTGGACCGCGCCGCCGCCTGCATCGAGGCCGGCGCCGACATGATTTTCCCTGAGGCCATTACCGAACTGCAGATGTACAAGACCTTCGCCGACCGGGTGAAGGCGCCGATCCTGGCCAACATCACCGAGTTCGGTGCCACGCCGCTGTTCACCACCCAAGAGCTGGCTGGCGTGGACGTGTCGTTGGTGCTTTACCCGCTGTCGGCGTTCCGCGCCATGAACAAGGCGGCCGAGAATGTCTACACCGCGCTGCGTCGCGACGGCACGCAGAAGAATGTGATCGACACCATGCAGACCCGCATGGAGCTCTACGATGCCATTGGCTACCACGCATTCGAGCAGAGCCTCGATGCCTTGTTTGCGCAGAAAAAAGGTTGAGCCAATGCCGGCGATAGGGCCGGTACAGGCACCCTGATTTAGCCAGAACGATATCCATAACAAATTCAAGAAAGGAGAAACACCATGGCCGAAGCAAAAGTACTCAGTGGCGCAGGCCTGCGTGGCCAGGTGGCCGGCCAGACCGCTCTGTCGACCGTCGGCCAGGCCGGCGCCGGCCTGACTTACCGGGGTTATGATGTGCGCGACCTGGCAGCAGGCGCCGAATTCGAAGAAGTGGCCTACCTGCTGCTATACGGCGAGTTGCCCAGCAAGGCAGAACTTGCCGATTACAAACACAAGCTCAAGGGCCTGCGCGACCTGCCGCAGGCGCTGAAAGAAGTGCTCGAGCGCATCCCGCGCGACGCGCACCCGATGGACGTCATGCGCACCGGCTGCTCGGTGCTGGGTACGCTGGAGCCGGAGTTGACCTTCGACGCCCAGCACGACAAGACCGACCGCCTGCTGGCGCTGTTCCCGGCGGTGATGTGCTATTGGTACCGCTTCACCCACCATGGCGTACGTATCGACTGCACCAGCGATGAAGACACCCTGGGCGGGCATTTCCTGCACCTGCTGCACGGCAAGAAGCCGAGCGAGTTGCATGTCAAGGTAATGAACGTTTCGCTGATCCTGTATGCAGAGCACGAGTTCAACGCATCGACCTTCACCGCCCGGGTCTGCGCCTCGACGCTATCGGACCTGTACTCCTGCATCACCGCGGCCATCGGCTCGCTGCGCGGCCCACTGCACGGCGGTGCCAACGAGGCGGCGATGGAGCTGATCGAGCGCTTCCAGAACCCGCAGGAAGCCACCGCAGAGTTGCTGCGCATGCTTGAGCGCAAGGACAAGATCATGGGCTTTGGCCATGCCATCTACAAAGAGTCCGATCCGCGCAACGAGGTGATCAAGGGTTGGTCGAAGCAGCTGGCCGACGCAGTCGGTGACAAGGTGCTGTTCCCGGTCTCAGAAGCCATCGACAAGACCATGTGGGAGCAGAAGCGTCTGTTCCCCAACGCCGATTTCTACCATGCCTCGGCGTATCACTTCATGGGCATCCCGACCAAGCTGTTCACCCCGATCTTTGTCTGCTCGCGCCTGACCGGCTGGGCAGCGCACGTGTTCGAACAGCGCGCCAACAACCGCATCATCCGCCCGAGCGCCGAGTATGTCGGCGTCGAGCAGCGCCAGTTCGTGCCAATCGAGCAGCGCTGAAACAACAGGCCCTATAGCGACCCTGTGGGAGCTGCTCCCACAGTGATTGCAGGGCCTGTGCGTTCATCCACGACCGTACCGTGACCGAGCCGATATTCTATGAACACTGCATACCGCAAAGCCCTGCCAGGCACTGACCTGGACTATTTCGATGCCCGTGCCGCGGTCGAGGCCATCAAGCCCGGTGCCTACGACAACCTGCCTTACACCTCGCGCGTGCTCGCCGAAAACCTGGTGCGCCGCTGCGACCCTGCAACCCTGAACGCCTCGCTCGGCCAGCTGATCGAACGCAAGCGCGACCTCGACTTCCCGTGGTTCCCGGCGCGCGTGGTGTGCCACGACATCCTCGGCCAGACCGCGCTGGTCGACCTCGCCGGCCTGCGTGACGCCATCGCCGAGAAAGGTGGCGACCCGGCGGCAGTCAACCCGGTCGTGCCGGTGCAACTGATCGTCGATCACTCGCTGGCCGTCGAGTGCGGTGGCTTCGACCCGCAGGCCTTTGACAAGAACCGCGCCATTGAAGACCGTCGCAACGAAGACCGCTTCCATTTCATCAACTGGACCAAGAAGGCGTTCAAGAACGTCGATGTGATCCAGCCCGGTAACGGCATCATGCACCAGATCAATCTGGAGAAAATGTCGCCGGTGATCCACAGCGATCGCGGTGTGGCCTACCCGGACACCTGCGTGGGCACCGACAGCCATACTCCACATGTCGACGCGCTGGGCGTGATCGCCATCGGCGTCGGCGGCCTGGAAGCTGAAAATGTCATGCTGGGCCGTGCCTCGTGGATGCGCCTGCCGGAAATCGTCGGCGTGGAGCTGCGCGGCAAGCTGGCGCCCAACATCACCGCCACCGACCTGGTGCTGGCCTTGACCGAGTTCCTGCGCAAGCAGAAAGTCGTTGGCGCCTACCTCGAGTTCTACGGCGAAGGTGCACGCGCCCTGACGCTCGGTGACCGTGCGACCATCTCCAACATGGCGCCGGAATATGGTGCAACCGCTGCGATGTTCGCGATCGACCAGCAGACCATCGACTACCTGAAGCTGACCGGCCGTGAAGATCAGCAGGTTAAGCTGGTGGAAACCTACGCCAAGGCCACGGGCTTGTGGGCTGACGCGTTGGCCACGGCCGAATACGAACGCGTGCTGAACTTCGACCTGTCGAGCGTGGTGCGCAACATGGCCGGACCGTCCAACCCGCATGCCCGGGTTGCCACCAGTGAGTTGGCAGCCAAGGGCATCGCCGGCGCCTGGGATGAGGTGCCGGGGCAGATGCCTGACGGCGCAGTGATCATCGCTGCGATTACCAGTTGCACCAACACCAGCAACCCGCGCAACGTGATCGCCGCTGGCCTGCTGGCGCGCAATGCCAACAAGCTCGGCCTGGCGCGCAAGCCGTGGGTCAAGTCGTCGCTCGCGCCCGGCTCCAAGGCCGTGCAGCTGTACCTGGAGGAAGCGGGGCTGGAGAAGGAGCTGGAGCAACTGGGCTTCGGTATCGTCGCCTTCGCCTGCACCACCTGCAACGGCATGTCCGGTGCTTTGGACCCGGTGATCCAGCAGGAAATCATCGACCGTGACCTCTACGCGACGGCGGTGCTCTCGGGCAACCGCAACTTCGATGGGCGCATCCACCCGTACGCCAAGCAGGCATTTCTCGCTTCGCCGCCGCTGGTGGTGGCCTATGCCATTGCCGGTACTATCCGCTTCGACATCGAGAAGGATGTACTGGGCGTAGTCGATGGTCAGGAAATCCGCCTCAAGGACATCTGGCCAAGCGACGAAGAGATCGACGCGGTGGTGCGCGCTGCGGTCAAGCCGGAGCAGTTCCGCAAGGTCTACATCCCGATGTTCGCTATCGAGCAAGACCGTGGGCCGAAAGTGGCGCCGCTTTACGAGTGGCGCCCGATGAGTACCTATATCCGCCGCCCGCCCTACTGGGAAGGCGCCCTGGCCGGTGAGCGCACGTTGCGCGGCATGCGTCCGTTGGCGGTGCTGCCCGACAACATCACCACCGACCACCTGTCACCTTCCAATGCCATCCTGCTCGACAGCGCGGCGGGTGAATACCTGGCCAAGATGGGCCTGCCGGAGGAGGACTTCAACTCCTACGCCACGCACCGCGGCGACCACCTGACGGCGCAGCGTGCCACCTTCGCCAACCCCAAGCTGTTCAACGAGATGGTGCGCAAACCCGATGGCAGCGTGCAGCAGGGTTCGCTGGCGCGCCTGGAGCCGGAGGGCAAGGTGACCCGGATGTGGGAAGCCATCGAAACCTACATGCAGCGCAAGCAGCCGCTGATCATCGTTGCCGGTGCCGACTATGGGCAAGGCTCGTCCCGCGACTGGGCGGCCAAGGGCGTGCGGCTGGCGGGCGTCGAGGCGATCGTGGCCGAAGGCTTCGAGCGCATTCACCGCACCAACCTGGTGGGCATGGGCGTGTTGCCGCTCGAATTCCTGCCGGGCACCGACCGCAAGACCCTGGGCCTGGATGGCAGCGAGACCTATGACGTGGCAGGTGAGCGCAAGCCGCGTGCAACCCTGACGCTGGTGGTCACGCGCAGCAATGGCGAACGGGTCGAGGTACCGGTGACCTGCCGGCTCGATACCGCCGAAGAGGTGTCGATCTACGAGGCGGGCGGGGTATTGCAGCGCTTTGCCCAGGATTTCCTCGAAGCCACCGCCTGAGCTTGAAAAGCGGGGCCGCGTTGCGGCCCTTTCGCGACGCAAGGCCGCTCCTACCGGGGGCTGTAGGAGCGGCCTTGCGTCGCGAAGGGCTGCAAAGCAGCCCCAAGGGTATTTCGCCGGACTATCAGGACAGCACAACCATGGCACACGCACCACAAATCAAGATCCCCGCCACCTACATCCGCGGCGGCACCAGCAAAGGCGTGTTCTTCCGCCTGCAAGACCTCCCTGAACGAGCCCAGGTCCCAGGGCCGGCCCGTGACGCACTGCTCCTGCGGGTCATCGGTAGCCCCGACCCCTACGCCAAGCAGATCGACGGCATGGGCGGCGCCACCTCAAGCACCAGCAAAACCGTGATCCTGTCGCAAAGCGCCAAGCCCGAGCACGACGTCGACTACCTGTTCGGCCAGGTAGCCATCGACAAGGCCTTCGTCGACTGGAGCGGCAACTGCGGCAACCTGTCTGCTGCTGTCGGCTCGTTCGCCATCAGCAGTGGCTTGGTCGAGCCGTCGCGCATCCCGCGCAATGGCGTTGCCACCGTGCGTATCTGGCAGGTCAATATCGGCAAGACCATCATCGCTCATGTGCCGATCACCGAGGGCGAAGTGCAGGAAACCGGCGACTTCGAACTCGACGGTGTGACGTTCCCGGCGGCTGAGGTGCAGTTGGAGTTCCTTGAGCCGGCGGCCGATGAGGGCGAAGGCGGCGGGGCGATGTTCCCTACCGGCAATCTGGTGGATGACCTGGAGGTGCCCGGTGTCGGTACCTTCAAAGCCACTTTGATCAACGCGGGGATCCCGACCATTTTCGTCAATGCCGACGATGTCGGCTATGCCGGTACCGAGCTGCAGGATGCGATCAACGGCGATGCCCAGGCGCTGACGCGTTTCGAGGCGATCCGTGCCCATGGCGCCGTGCGCATGGGGCTGATCGAGCATGTCGACCAGGCGGCCGGGCGTCAGCACACGCCGAAGGTGGCTTTCGTTGCGCCGCCAAGCACCTACACTGCGTCCAGTGGCAAGGCTGTCGAGGCGGCTGACATCGACCTGCTGGTGCGTGCACTTTCCATGGGCAAGTTGCACCACGCGATGATGGGTACTGCTGCGGTGGCCATCGGTACCGCTGCTGCCATTCCAGGTACGTTGGTCAACCTCGCTGCTGGCGGGGGCGAGCGCAGTGCCGTGCGCTTCGGCCATCCCTCCGGCACCTTGCGGGTCGGGGCTCAGGCCAGCCAGGTGGATGGTGAGTGGACGGTCACCAAGGCAATCATGAGTCGTAGTGCCCGGGTGTTGATGGAAGGCTGGGTAAGGGTGCCTGGCGACAGCTTCTGACGCACCATTGGCGCTTGGCTTTGAACCAGCAGGGCCGCTGTGCGGCCCGTCGCTGGCAATCCGGTTCCTGCATTGACCGTGTGGGAGCCGGCTTGCCGGCGATGGGCTGCTTAGCAGCCCCAATCAAAGGAGCTGCAAATGAGCGCCAACGTGGACCTGAACGAGCGTCCTGACTACGACGGGGTGCTGCAAACCCTTGCCGATTACGTTCTCACCTACCGCGTCGAATCCCCCGAGGCGCTGGACACCGCGCGCAATTGCCTGATGGACACCTTGGGCTGCGGCCTGTTGGCCCTGCGCTTTCCAGAGTGCACCAAGCACCTCGGCCCGCTGGTGGAGGGTACAGTGGTGCCCAATGGCGCCCGGGTGCCCGGCACCAGCTACCGGCTGGACCCGGTCAAGGCCGCCTGGGATATCGGCTGCACCGTGCGTTGGCTGGATTACAACGACACCTGGCTTGCCGCCGAGTGGGCCCACCCTTCCGATAACCTTGGGGGGATCCTCGCGGTGGCCGATCACCTGTCGCAAAAGCAGGTAGCCAAAGGTGAAGGCCCTCTGCTCATGCGTGAAGTGCTCGAGGCGATGGTCATGGCCCATGAGATCCAGGGTGTGCTGGCGCTGGAAAACGCCTTCAATCGTGTCGGCCTCGACCACGTGCTGTTGGTCAAGGTGGCCTCCACGGCCGTGTGCGCCAAGCTGATGGGGGCCAACCGTGAACAATTGCTCTCGGCCTTGTCCCATGCCTTTGTCGATGGCCAGGCTTTACGCACCTACCGCCATGCACCCAACGCTGGCTCGCGCAAGTCGTGGGCCGCCGGCGATGCTTCGAGCCGTGGTGTGCGCCTGGCCGATATCGCGCTGCGTGGCGAGATGGGGGTACCCGGGGTGCTGACCGCGCCGCAGTGGGGCTTTTATGACGTGTCGTTCAGCCATACCAACAAGGACCTGGCGCTCAAGCCGTCTGCCCAGCAGACGCTGCGGGTACCGCAGGCGTTGGCCAGCTACGTGATGGAGAACGTGTTGTTCAAGGTCAGTTTCCCGGCCGAGTTCCACGCCCAGACCGCCTGCGAAGCCGCGGTCAGCCTGCACCCGCAAGTGCGCAACCGCCTGCACGAAGTCGACCGTATCGTCATCACCACCCAGGAATCGGCCATTCGCATCATCTCCAAGGTCGGCCCGCTGGCCAATGCTGCTGACCGCGACCACTGCCTGCAGTACATGGTGGCGGTGCCGCTTATATTCGGCCATCTGGTGGCCGAGCATTACGAAGATGCCTTCCACGCCGCCCACCCGAGCATCGACCGTCTGCGCGAAAAGATGGAGGTGGTCGAGGACCCTCGTTTCAGCCGTGAATACCTGGAGCCGGACAAACGCTCGATCGCCAATGGCTTGCAGGTGTTCTTCAAGGATGGCAGCAGTACCGAGCAGGTGGTGGTGGAGTACCCGGTCGGGCACCGGCGCCGGCGCGGCGAGGGCATCCCTTTGCTGGAGGCCAAGTTCAGGGACAACCTGGCGACGCGGTTTGCGCCTCAGCGTTGCCTGGAGATTTTCGAG
>NZ_MOMO01000069.1:0-24054 GCF_009933855.1 Pseudomonas sp. SG-MS2
GCCTGGACTGTGCTCAACCCCGCTGAAGGCAGTGCCTTGGCACAGATCAACGAAGCCACCGAGGCCCAGGTCGATACGGCGGTGCGTGGCGCCGACCATGCCTTCGACAGCTGGTCGCAGACCAGCCCTAAAGAGCGCTCGCTGGCCCTGCTGGCGCTGGCCGACACGATTGAGGCGCATGCCGATGAACTGGCCAGGCTGGAGTCGCAAAATTGTGGCAAACCCTTCGCTGCGGCCCTGAACGACGAAATACCGGCCATCGCCGATGTGCTGCGCTATTTTGCCGGCGCCGCCCGCTGCCTCGGTGGCTCGGCGGCCGGTGAATACCTGCCAGGGCACACCTCGATGATCCGCCGCGACCCGCTGGGCGTAGTGGCCTCGATCGCACCCTGGAACTATCCACTGATGATGCTGGCGTGGAAGATCGCCCCAGCCTTGGCCGCTGGCAATACCGTGGTCATAAAACCGTCCGAGCTGACCCCGCTGACCGCCCTGCGCCTCGGCGAACTGGCCAAGGACGTACTGCCTGCCGGCGTGCTCAACATCCTCTTCGGCCGCGGCCAGACGGTCGGCAACCCACTGGTTACCCACCCCAAGGTGCGTATGGTCTCGCTGACTGGCTCGATCCCTACCGGCGCGCACATCATCGGCGCCACGGCGGGCAGCGTTAAGCGCATGCACATGGAACTGGGCGGCAAGGCGCCTGTGCTGGTGTTCGACGATGCCGACATCGATACCGCCATCGACGGTATCCGGACCTTCGGTTTCTACAACGCAGGCCAGGACTGCACCGCGGCCTGCCGCCTGTATGTGCAGGCCGGCATCTACGAACGCTTCGTCGAACGCCTCGGCAAAGCCGTGGCCAGCCTTAAAACCGGCCTGCAGGATGCCGAAGACACCGAACTCGGCCCGCTGATCAGCGCCCAGCACCGTGACAAGGTGGCCGGCCTGGTCGGGCGCGCCATCGCCCAGCCGCACATTCGCCTGGTCACCGGGGGCAAGGCACTACCGGGGGATGGCTTCTTCTTCGAGCCAACGGTGCTGGCTGATGCGCTGCAGGATGACGAGATCGTGCGCCACGAGGTGTTTGGCCCGGTGGTGTCGGTGACACGCTTCACTGACGAAGCGCAGGCGCTGGAATGGGCCAACGACTCGGAGTACGGCCTGGCTTCATCGGTGTGGACCCGCGACACCGGCCGCGCCCACCGCCTGGCGGCCCGGTTGCAATATGGCTGCACCTGGGTCAATACCCACTTCATGCTGGTCAGCGAAATGCCCCATGGCGGGCAGAAGCATTCGGGGTATGGGAAGGACATGTCGATGTATGGGCTGGAGGATTACACCTGCGTGCGGCATGTGATGATCAAGCATTGAGCGTGATGTGAAGCTACCGGCCTCTCCTGAGACAAGTCAGCAAGGAGGCAGGTACAAAGTGGCGATCGTCTTCGCATGAATACCTAGGACCTTTCTTTAGATGGACCCTTGATGCCATTTTTCAGGCGACGCCCGCCAGTTCCTTGAGCAGGCCGGAGTAACACCATGAATGTCATGACCTACCGCAGCTATACCGCAAGAATCGAATGCAGTGACGAGGACCAGTTGCTGATTGGACACGTTGCGGGCATACGTGACGTGATTGGTTTTCACGGCGAGTCGATCAGTGAATTGCGACAAGCATTCGAGGAGGCCGTTGATGACTATCTCGAAACCTGTAAACGCCTTGGCCGTGAGCCGCAAAAGACCTATTCGGGGAAGCTGAGTCTGCGCCTTGAGCCCACCCTTCACGCCAGCGTGGCCGCAAAGGCCGAGCTGGCGGAAAAAAGCATCAATCAGTGGGTCAGCGATATTCTGAGCAAGGCCGCTTACAGCTGAGGTGGTCAATCAGTCCCGCAGATCCGACTCATGTATCGGATTCGCCCGGCTGGTAGCCCGTTGATACTGCGCCGGCCACGTAGCTCTGTTACCGCCCAGGTCATCATCGGCATGCAACGGCCAGTAAGGGTCGCGCAGCAGCTCGCGAGCCAGGAAGATCAGGTCGGCCTGCCCGGTGCGCAGGATGTGTTCGGCCTGGGCCGGTTCGGTGATCATGCCCACCGTACCGGTGGCGATTTCCGATTCCTTGCGTACACGCTCGGCGAAGCGGGTCTGGTAGCCGGGGCCGGTGGGGATTTCGGCATTCATCGAAGTACCGCCGGAGGACACATCGATCAAGTCGACACCGAGCGCTCGCAGGCGACGGGCCAGTTCTACTGTTTCGTCGGGGTTCCAGCCGTCTTCCACCCAATCGGTCGCCGACACGCGAACGAACAGCGGCAGTTCCTTCGGCCAGACCTTACGCACCGCCTCGGTCACCTGCAGCGTCAGGCGGATGCGGTTTTCGAAGCAACTGCCGTATTCGTCGCGGCGCTGATTGCTCAGCGGCGAGAGGAACTGGTGCAGCAGGTAGCCATGGGCGGCGTGGATCTCGACTACCTTGAAGCCCGCTTGCAATGCCCGTTCGGTGGCTTTGACAAACTCGGCTACAACATCCTGGATCTCGTCTTTGCTCAACTCACGCGGCGCCGTGTGTTCAGGGTCGAAGGCAATCTTCGACGGCCCCACCGGCTGCCAGCCACCTTCCTCGATCTTGACGCTGCCATGCTTGCCCAGCCACGGGCGATAGGTGCTGGCCTTGCGCCCGGCGTGGGCCAGCTGGATGCCCGGCACGGCGCCCTGCGCGGTGATGAAGCGGGTGATGCGTTGCAGTGGGGCGATCTGTTCATCGTTCCACAGACCAAGGTCCTCGGCAGTGATCCGGCCATCGGCGGTCACAGCGACCGCTTCGGTGATGACCAGCCCGGCACCACCGACGGCGCGGCTACCCAAATGGACAAGGTGCCAGTCGTTGGCCAGGCCATCGACAGCGGAATACTGGCACATCGGCGAGACGGCGATGCGGTTGGGCAACGTCAGCTGACGCAGGGTGTAAGGCTCGAGCAGCAGGCTCATGAGGGCACCTCCCAAGGACTCCAATGGTGATCCGGCCCGGGCATTCAAGTGCACATCCCTGGCCCGGTGCCGGTCATTAATCAGACTAGACCAGATTGGTGGGAGGGAGGTTCGATGGGATTGTTGACTGCGCTGACGCCATGGGTGGTACCCCCCCTCCAGAGCGATCTGATGCCGGTCGACTGGCCTATATAGAAATAGCCTACAAGACAACTTTAATAATCCTACGGCCCGGTAAGAAATCCTTCTCAATAAGCGAGTGCTGTGTCCTATCGCCACCCGACACAAATAAAACTATCGTCATTATCGCCCTCGACATGCGAAAAATCTTCGTAAATCGAAGAAAACACCCACTGACCTGACAATAAGATTAATGGACAAATTTTTCTCCACACAAGATATAAGCACGCTCGATAACGCCATTACCGACCACGAACAGCTTCTGCTTACCAAGGCATTTTCTGATGCCCTATGGAGATATGACTGGCCGGTAAACTCAACACCCTTCTCTCGTCCCTGCTGGCATTTTTTCATTGCAGGAAGCCGCCGCGAATCCCTCGAATGCTGTGAGGAAGAGCTGGAAAATGATAAACGCTGGGGTTTTCTGGCTCATATCTGGCATCGATTGAAAGCGACCCACATTAAAAACTCCAGACTACTTGGCGTATACGCAAACGGACAGACAGCAGGGCAGGACAGCCCGATTCATCGAGACAACCTACCAAGCGAACCCGGCCAGACAGCAGTGGTTTTCTGCAACGATTATTGGGCCACGACTTGGGGAGGCGAACTCATGTTTTGCAATGACATAAAAAACGACATTATCGCTGCCGTTCTTCCAAAACCTAAACGCATCGTAGTGTTCAACGGCGAAATTCCACACCGAGCAAAATCGCCAGCAATTGAATGCGATCGTTTGCGAGTGACACTTGCGTTCAAAACAATCAGGAGCAAGTCGCATGAGTAATCGCGTGGAAATATTTGTTGCCATGGTAGACCGTGTGGGAAAACCTGGATTCCAGGCTGGAGCAGCTTCGGCCGTACATGATCAGTTCAATACCGATAAAAAGGGATTCTCACTGATAGTACAAGGTGCTCAAACCAGCACCGCAGTCGCCTCTGTACTTTCAGTCACCCAGATGACGGCGGGGGCAGTACCATTTATCAATATCGCCACCAACTCCCTCGCAGGAACGGTTACTTTCTTAAAGATTGTTGCCGAATACCGAGACAATCAAAAGCTAAACTATGGCGACGTAGTCAGCCTGGTGGGTAACGTCGCCGGTGTCGTCGCGGGTTTTGCACTATTGCTAGGAGGACCTTTGACCGCCGGTTCCTTCACCGCCGTATCACTAGCAGCAAGTCTGATAGGGACATATAATTCAGAGCTAGCCCGGAGAATCCAAAAAACCGCTACGGACGCCATCATCAATGCATTGAAAACCCATGATGTGACACAAGAACCCTCTACACCCCTCATTGCACCAAACCTAACAGTAACAGACCCAGCGTCGATAGCCGCTCATTTCGGCGGATTGATCACGGTCATTACATGGAACCCTACTACTCACGACATCAAGTTAGACACCCGAATACTTGAGGAATTCAAAACCAACGCAAATACTCGCCCCATCCCCCATGGAGGCAATAATCTACCCGTTACGCCATCTGCGCCTGAGCACTCAGGAGGCGCAACACTGACCATAGGAATTGAAAGCTTAACCGGGCAGCCTCCGGCAGGGCCCACGCCATCAATTACCGTTGGGTTTGGCGCAGGGCAAGATAAATATGCTTGCTGCAATGCACCGCAGCAAGACAAATATCGCTGACCGGCAATCACCTCTAAGAGAGAGACACCAATGCTAACTTGGGGAGCTTGGATCAAACTGATGCGCAGCATGCCTGCGCATGACCGAGTGAAGTGCCTGATATTGACGGGGATCGCATTCCTCTTTTTACTACCCATATTTCTCTATGACTTCGGAGAGAAAATCGAGCCCGCTACCGCTCCATGGGTTCGCATACCCGCGTCGCTGACTTCAAACCCTGAGATTTGGGAGTACGACAAATCCATATATGGCTTAGGTGTTCGTTACAATGCGCCTAATGGCCAACGGGTTAAAACATGGATGTACGTGGACAGGTCCCGCTACGACAACGCCAACGTCAGCAAAACAACACCTCTATTCATAGAAGTCGAAAACACCCTTTCCGGCCCTATCGCGAGGACTTTATCGACTAAAGATGAAATGTTATCCGACCCTTCACTCAGGCAGCGTGTAAACGAAACGAGTGATCGGAAAGCTGTAGAAGGGATCGTGTTCGTCTGCACGTTCAGCCTCCTCTCATTTGCAGGGGCCGCAGTGATGCACTGGCAAAACCTGCGAAATAAGAAGCAACAGCGTGCGGTCGAAACATAGCAGGATTTCTCGGCTTCGCTGCGCGAGTAGCCAAAATGCACATGGACGTTGCAGAGTCAGGGCGGCGCTCAACTTCCACAACCCCGCAAAACCAAGGCAGGCACTTGGAGGCTCCTCAGCGCGGCTCCATATGCGCAATCATCAGCTGCACGCTTTCATTACCTCGAAACTCATTCACATCCAGCTTGTACGCCAGCTCCACCCAACGCACGGTGGGGTTCGGCCACACCTCGCGGTCGATGCCGAAGGCAATGCCATCCAACCGTACCGAACCACATTCACTCTTGAGCACCACTTTAAGATGGCGCTCGCCGACCACGCGCTGTTCGACCAGCTGGAACACACCATGGAACAGCGGTTCGGGGAAGTGTTGCCCCCAAGGCCCGGCATTACGCAGGGCCTTGGCCAGGTCCAGGTGAAATTCCTCCACCGCCAGGCTGCCATCCGAAAGCAGACGGCCGGTCAAATCCTCTTCGCGCAACTGGCGACGGACTTCTTCATCGAACGCTTCGGCGAACGCCGGGAAATGACTTTCGGGCAACGACAGGCCCGCAGCCATGGCATGCCCACCGAACTTGCTGATCAGTTCAGGCTGGCGCGCTGCCACTGCATCCAGCGCATCACGGATGTGAAAGCCCGGTACCGACCGCGCCGAGCCCTTGAGCATGCCGTCACCGGCATCGGCGAAGGCGATAGTAGGCCGGTGGTAACGCTCTTTCAGGCGTGAGGCGAGGATCCCGATCACACCTTGGTGCCATTCGGCATCGAACAGGCATAGGCCGTAAGGCATGGACTCGACCGGCAAATCCTTGAGCTGGGCCAAGGCTTCGCGCTGCATGCCCTGCTCGATCGATTTGCGGTCCTGGTTCAGGCCGTCGAGCTGCTGTGCCATGTCCAGGGCCAGCGCCTCGTCCTCGCACAACAGGCACTCGATACCCAGGCTCATGTCGTCCAGGCGCCCGGCGGCATTGAGCCGCGGGCCTAGAATGAAGCCCAGGTCAGTGGAGGTGATACGCCGGTGATCGCGACGTGCCACCTCCAGAATCGCCTTCAGCCCCGGCCGCGCCCGGCCGGCACGGATGCGCTCCAGGCCCTGATGCACGAGGATGCGGTTGTTGGCATCCAGCGGCACCACGTCGGCTACGCTGCCCAGCGCGACCAGGTCGAGCAGCTCACCGATGTTCGGTTGTGCTTGCGTCTGGTAGCGCCCCAGGCTGCGCAGGCGCGCGCGCAAGGCCATCAGCACGTAGAAGATCACCCCGACGCCGGCCAGCGATTTGCTTGGGAAGTCGCAACCTGGCTGGTTCGGGTTGACGATAGCGTCGGCGTCCGGCAATTGCTGGCCCGGCAGGTGGTGGTCGGTGACCAGCACTTTGAGCCCAGCCGCTTTGGCTGCCGCCACACCCTCGACACTGGAAATGCCGTTGTCGACCGTGATCAGCAATTGCGGCTGGCGCTGCAGCGCCACCTCGACGATCTCCGGGGTCAGGCCATAGCCATATTCGAAACGGTTGGGCACCAGGTAGTCGACATGGGCCGCGCCCAGCAGGCGCAGGCCGAGCACGCCGACAGTACTGGCGGTGGCGCCGTCGGCATCGAAGTCGCCGACGATGATGATGCGCTGGCGCTGGTCGAGCGCTTCGACCAGCAAGTCTACAGCGGCATCGATGCCCTTGAGCTGCTGGTACGGCAACAGCCGCGCCAGGCTCTTGTCCAGCTCGGCCTCGGACTGCACGCCGCGGGCGGCATACAAGCGGGTCAGCAAGGGTGGCAGGTTACCGAGAAACGGCAGGGTCGGCGGCAGCGGGCGGGGTTCGATACGCATGGGTCGGTTGGCTCAGCCACGCTCACCGAGCAGCCACTGCAGCTGCACTTCGTGCTGGCCACGGTCATCAGTGACGAACACTGTGCCTTCACTGATCATCACGTCCCACTTGATGCTGCGCGGCATCTCCGTGGCAAGCACTTCGAGCACCTCTTGCGGCACAGCGGCGATGTTCAGGTTCTTCAGGTTCTTGACCGCGCCAACCACCTTGCTCTCCCATACACGCAGGCTGCCGTAGGCCAGCAGGCTGGTGCGCTCGGTACGGCGCGAACACCAGGTCAGGCGATCAGCGTCCGGCTGGCCCACTTCAATCCAGTGCAGTACGCGGTCGTCCAGGCTCTTTTCCCACAGGGCAGGCTCGTCGACATCCGACAGGCCGCGGCCGAACGACAGATTCTCGTTGTACCAGAGTGCGTAGGCCAACAGCCGCACGGCCATGCGCTCTTCGGTTTCCGAAGGATGACGGGCGATGGTCTGCTTGACGCTTTCGTACACGCCGCGATCGAGATCGGTCAGATTCAGTTCGAATTTGTAGGTGGTGGACGGCTGGGCCATGGTCGAAGGGCTACTTGCGCAAAGAAAAGTCACACAGTCTACCCGATCCTGATCTTCGTTGCGCCGCAGCAGTATCTGCCGCTACCGACCTATGATAAAACCACGGCTCTGCCCAATTGCCACGGATGCCCCATGTCTACGCCCAGCAAACCCCTCGCCGGCCTGAAAGTCATCGAGCTTGGCACCCTGATCGCTGGCCCGTTCGCTTCGCGCATCTGCGCCGAGTTCGGCGCCGAGGTGATCAAGGTCGAGTCGCCCGACGGCGGTGACCCGCTGCGCAAATGGCGCAAGCTGTACGAGGGTACTTCGCTGTGGTGGTTCGTGCAGGCGCGCAACAAGCAGTCACTGACGCTGAACCTCAAGCATCCCGATGGTCGCGAGATCCTCAAGCGGCTGCTGGCCGAGGCCGACATTCTCATCGAGAACTTTCGCCCGGGCGTGCTGGAAAAGCTCGGCCTGGGCTGGGATGTGCTGCATGAGCTCAACCCGAAACTGGTGATGGTGCGCCTGTCAGGCTTCGGCCAGACCGGGCCGATGAAGGATCAGCCAGGCTTCGGCGCCGTGGGCGAGTCGATGGGTGGCCTGCGCTATATCACCGGCTTCGATGACCGCCCACCGGTGCGCACCGGCATCTCCATCGGCGACTCGATCGCTGCATTGTGGGGCGTGATCGGCGCACTGATGGCGCTGCGCCACCGCGAGGTCAACGGCGGCCAGGGCCAGGTGGTGGACGTGGCGCTGTACGAGGCAATCTTCGCCATGATGGAAAGCATGGTTCCCGAGTTCGATGTGTTTGGCTTCATTCGCGAACGCACCGGCAACATCATGCCGGGCATCACGCCCTCTTCCATCCACACCAGCGCCGACGGCAAGCACGTGCAGATCGGTGCCAATGGCGATGCGATATTCAAACGTTTCATGCAGGCCATCGGCCGTAACGACCTGGCCGACGACCCGACGCTGGCAAGCAATGATGGCCGCGATGCGCGGCGTGACGAACTATACGGGGTGATCGACCGCTGGGCCAACAGCCTGCCCCTGGAGCAGGTGATGCAGGTACTGACAGCCGCCGAAGTGCCGGCAAGCCGAATCTACTCGGCAGAAGACATGTTCAACGACCCGCAGTACCTGGCCCGCGAGATGTTCCTGCAGGCCCGCCTGCCGGACGGTAAAGCGTTCAAGATGCCAGGCATTGTACCCAAGCTGTCCGAAACACCCGGCTCGGCCGAGTGGGTAGGCCCGGCGCTGGGCGAGCACACCGATGCCCTGCTTGGCACCCTGGGTTATGACGCCGCCGCCATCGCCAGCTTGCGCCAGGCAGGCACGGTCTGAGGTCGCCCCCGCCCGTGCGCGCGTTCCTGTCCCTGCTGTGCGGGCTGCTGCTCGCCATGGCCATCGGGCCAGTGCAGGCCAAGGAACGCCTGATATGGCTGGTCCGCGACCTGCCGCCCTTCACCATCCTGGAGGGTGCGGCCAAGGGCCAAGGTGCGATCGACCGGATGCTGGCGCTGCTGATCGAACAGATGCCCGAGTACGACCACGACATCGTACGGGTCACTCGGGCGCGCGGCATACAGATGCTGCAGGACCCTACCAGCTTCACCTGCGATCCGACCATGCTGTGGACACCGGAGCGTGCGAAGTTCGTGCATTTCTCCGAACCGGTGCTGGGGGCGATGAGCGGTGGCCTGGTCGTACGCAAGCAAGCCGGATCTCTGCTGGCACCGTTTCTGGATGGTGCGCAGGTTGACCTCAAACGCTTGTTGAGCGACACGCAACTGCAGCTTGGCATCGTCGCCGGACGCAGCTACAACACACAGATCGACGAGATCCTGCACCAGCTCCCCGACGCAGTCCTCAGCCGCCACTATGGTAACGATGCCACTGCCAATCTGCTGCAGATGCAGCGCCTGGGGCGCCTGCAACTGGTGCTAGGCTACTGGCCGGAAGTGCGCTACCTGATCCAGCAGCAAGGCGGCTCGCTCGATGAGTACCAGTTTCACCCGATACAAGGGGTGAACCGCTACCAGTTCTTGCATGTGGGCTGCTCCGATTCCCCCTTGGGGCACGCAGCGGTCGCGCATATAGACCAATTGTTGCCCCCGCTACGCCGGGACACCCTGCCCGCGCTTTACGCCAAATGGCTGGATCCGGAGCTGCAAGAAGAATACCTGGAACAGAGCAGGCATTTTTTCGAAGGGCGGTAAAAAGAAACCCCGGGACGCTGGGGAGGACGCCCGGGGCCAATCGAAAGTCCTCATGGACTTCCCGCGACAACCCGCCATCACCGGAGCTGTGTGCTGGCTGGCTGCCCTACTGTCTCTGATGCGCCACTCAGGCAAAGGTTCCTTGAGGATGCTGACGTTGCTGCAACGCGGCGATGACACAGGGCTGCAGGCGCCCCTCGGCTATCTGCAGGTCACGGTGAAGGCCATCGACCAGGTCGATCAGCAGGCTTTGCTCCTGCAACTGGCGCTGGCTGACCGTTCGGCGCAAGGTAATGCCACCGAGGCTGTCGAAAACGGTGAGTTGCCGGTTGCCAATGGCATCGGCGGTGCCTAGCTGGGTCTGATAGGGGCTCAGGGCGTCATTAAGCAGTCTGCAGATTCTTTCCATCCGGATCACTCGCTGCGTGGTGGTATATGAAGGAACTGACCAGCAAGCGCAGCGGAAAGTTCGTTGCGCTGCAGCTGTTTCAGTGAGCATGCGTGGGTGATGTGACCGTTTGAATACGCTGCAAGGCCTGTTGCCAACGCCGCACCGGTAGCGGCCAGGGCAGGTCGGCCAGCACCCAGAGGCCACGCTCGCGAGCTTGCTCGGCAAGGTTGGGCCGGTGCTTGCTGGCACAGCCGACGAAAAGCAAAGCGCGTGAACAGCGGTTGCGCTCCAGGCGTTCGAGCAGGGCCTGGCCGCCTTTCATCGCATGGTCGAGGATAAGCAGATCGGCACCGCGCTTGCGTGCCAGGCAGGCATTGAGGTCAACCAGATCATGGGTGATGCGCACATCGAAAACGCCCAGGGCATTGCACGCCTGATGCAGGAGAATCTGGTGGGAAGGCCGAGCCTGGTGAATCAACACGTAGGGCTGATGCATGAGCCGCTCCTGAGGGAAGGACGGGCCACTGTATGCAGCGCTCAACGCGTTTTACATAGGAAAAGTCTGAATGAAACCGGGGAAAAATCTAAAAGAGGGGCCGCGCAGCGGCCCCTCTCATGACGATTAAAGCGGCTTGCCGCGATTACCGTGTTGGCTGACGAAGGCCTGGACTGCCTTGAGGTCGTTGGCCAGCACCGTGCAGCGCTCCTCACGGCCGAACAGGTCGCTCAGGTGCGCAGGCAGCTCCAGCGCCTTGCCGACGCCCGCTTTCTCCACAGCCTCCGGGAACTTGACCGGGTGCGCAGTGCCCAGCACCACCATAGGGGTATCCAGGCTGCGACGGCATTCGCGCGCGGCCTTTACGCCAATCGCGGTATGCGGGTCGAGCACTTCACCTGTGCTGGCGAAGACCTCGGCGATGGTCTCGCAAGTCTGCTCGTCGCTCACTGCCAGCGAGTCGAACAGCTTGCGCGCCTCGGTCCAGCGGTCCTGGTCGACGCTGAAACCGCCGCCCTGCTTGAAGTTGGCCATCAGTTCGCCGATAGCGGCACCGTTGCGACCGTGGAGGTCGAACAACAAGCGCTCGAAGTTGGACGAAACCATGATGTCCATCGACGGCGACAAGGTCGCGTGCAGGGTTTCCTTGACGTACTGGTTGCCGCTCATGAAGCGGTGCAGGATGTCGTTGCGGTTGGTGGCAACCACCAGCTGGCTGACCGGCAGGCCCATGTTGCGTGCCAGGTAGCCGGCGAAGATGTCGCCAAAGTTGCCGGTCGGCACCGAGAACGCCACCGAACGCGCCGGGCCACCGAGCTGCAGGGCAGCGTGGAAGTAGTAGACGATCTGGGCCATGATCCGCGCCCAGTTGATCGAGTTGACTGCGACCAGGCGGGTGCCTTTGAGGAACGACTGGTCGGCGAAGCTGGCCTTGACCATCTCCTGGCAGTCATCGAAGTTGCCTTCGATGGCGATGTTGTGGATGTTGTCGCCGAAGATGGTGGTCATCTGACGGCGCTGAACTTCCGACACACGCTGATGCGGATGAAGGATGAAGATGTCGACGTTGTCGCAGCGACGGCAGCCTTCGATGGCGGCCGAGCCGGTGTCGCCACTGGTGGCGCCAATGATCACCACGCGCTCGTTGCGCTTAGCCAGTACGTGGTCGAGCAGACGCCCGAGCAGCTGCAGGGCGAAGTCCTTGAAGGCCAGCGTCGGGCCGTGGAACAGCTCAAGAACCCACTCGTTGCTGTTCAGCTGGCGCAGCGGAGCGACCGCAGCGTGGGCGAACTCGCCGTAGGTCTCTTCCAGGATCTTCTTGAAATCGGCGTCGGCAATGCTGCCCTCGACGAACGGGCGCATCACACGGAAGGCCAGTTCGTGATACGGCAGGCCAGCCCAGGAAGCGATTTCTTCCTGGGTGAAGCGTGGGAGGTTCTCTGGCACGTACAGGCCGCCATCGCTGGCCAGGCCAGCCAGCAGGACGTCTTCGAAATTCAGGGCCGGTGCCTGGCCGCGGGTGCTGATATAGCGCATATGCAAACCTTCGGTTCGAGCGGCAAGTTGCAAGCTGCAAGCGCCAAGAAAAAGCTGTTCGGCATTTTTCTTACGCGCTGCACTGCCCTTGCCGCAAATTTAAACTGTTAGAAGCCCCAACACCGAACTGCTTTTTCTTGCAGCTTGCAGCTTGAAGCTTGCCGCTTAGTTGAGCTGTTCGACGCGGATGCGCACGACCTTGCCGACCACGTCCTGCAAGGCTTCCAGAGCAACGATGGCGTCGTTGATGCTCTGCTCGACCACACGGTGGGTCAGCAGGATCATCGGCACCAGGCCATCCTGTTCCTCGACTTCTTTCTGCATGATCGACTCGATGTTGATGCCGCGCTCCGACAGGATGCTCGCCACCTGAGCCAGCACGCCCGGGTGGTCCTTGGCATGGATGCGCAGGTAGTAGGCGCTCTGGCAAGCTTCGATCGGCAGAATCGGGTGCGCCGACAGCGAGTCCGGCTGGAAGGCCAGGTGCGGCACGCGGTTTTCCGGGTCGCAGGTCATGGCGCGGACCACGTCAACCAGGTCGGCGACCACCGAGGAAGCCGTGGGCTCCATGCCGGCGCCGGCACCGTAATACAAGGTCGAGCCGGCCGCATCGCCATTGACCATCACGGCGTTCATCACGCCGTTTACGTTGGCGATCAGGCGATCGCTCGGGATCAGCGTCGGGTGCACGCGCAGCTCGATGCCTTCGGCAGTGCGGCGGGCTACACCCAGGTGCTTGATGCGGTAGCCCAGGGCTTCGGCGTAGTTCACGTCGGCAGTGGTCAGCTGGGTGATGCCTTCGGTGTAGGCCTTGTCGAACTGCAGCGGGATGCCAAAGGCGATGGACGCCAGGATGGTCAGCTTGTGCGCAGCATCGATACCTTCGACGTCGAAGGTCGGGTCGGCTTCGGCATAACCCAGCGCCTGCGCTTCGGCCAGCACGTCGGGGAAGGCGCGGCCTTTTTCACGCATCTCGGTGAGGATGAAGTTGCCGGTGCCGTTGATGATCCCGGCCAGCCAGTTGATGCGGTTGGCCGACAGGCCTTCGCGGATCGCTTTGATCACCGGGATGCCACCGGCCACTGCGGCTTCGAACGCAACGATCACGCCCTTCTCACGGGCCTTGGCGAAAATTTCGTTGCCGTGAACGGCGATCAGCGCCTTGTTGGCAGTCACCACGTGCTTGCCGTTTTCGATGGCCTTGAGCACCAGGTCGCGGGCGATGGTATAGCCACCGATCAGCTCGATGACAACGTCGATCTCCGGGTTGCTCGCAACGTCGAACACATCAGCGGTAATGGGGGTACCGGTAATCTGGCAGTTCGGGTTCGGCGAGCGCATGGCGATCTGTGCCACTTCAATACCGCGCCCGGCACGGCGGGCAATCTCCTCGGCGTTGCGCTGAAGTACATTGAAGGTTCCGCCACCGACGGTCCCCAACCCACAGATGCCTACTTTGACCGGTTTCACTGTGAACTCCCCATTGAACGGCCGGCACCTGCGCCGACCGTGAAACATGCCGTCACCCCATGACGACGGCGTACTGAATGATTTACTTGGCGGCCTGCTGCTGGCCGGCCAGGGCCAGTTTGGCCACTTGCGGTGCCGGTTGATAACCTGGAATCACCTGGCCGTTTTCGAGCACGATCGCCGGCGTACCGTTCACGCCGATCGACTGGCCCAGCTGGAACTGCTTGCCGACCGGGTTGGCGCATTTGGCAGCCTTGATTTCCTTGCCGTCGATCATCTTGTCCAGCGCTGCGCGGCGGTCACTGGAGCACCACACGGCCTGCAACTGCTCGTCACCCGGCGAGCCGAGGCCCTGGCGCGGGAAGGCGACATAGCGCACTTCGATACCGCGACGGTTGAGCTCCGGCACTTCGGCGTGCAGCTTGTGGCAATACGGGCAGGTGGTGTCGGTGAACACGGTGATGTGCGACTTGGTCTGGCCCTTGGCAGGATAAACCACCATCTCGGCAGCTGGAATGCCATTGATGAGCTTGGCTACGCCTTGGCGCTCGGTCTTCTCGGTCAGGTTGACCGGCTTGCCGTCCTGGATCTGGTACAGGTAGCCCTGCATGACGAACTGGCCATCGGCGCTGGCGTACAGCACACGGCCGCCCTGCAGCTTGACTTCATACAGGCCGTTGAGCGGGCTGCTGGCCACGCTCTCGACCGGCACTTCCAGCTCAAGGTTCTGCAACGACTTGCGAATCGCCTGCTCGGCAGCGGTATTGCTGTCGGTCGCCGCGGCAACGGCAAAGGTACTGGCCAGCGCCAACGCGGCGGCGGCGAAAATCTGGGTCACGCGCATGGGAACTCCTGAGGGCGGACAGGGGCCGGAGGGCGTCACCTGCGCAAAAACGCGGCGACCGTGCGGCCCTTGGTGCAAACCGCCCAAGCCTACCACAACACGCTACCGGTGAAGGGGTCTGCGAGTACCGGCCGGCGGAACATGAAAATCATTCATCCACGCGGGTGGTGCTGTGCGTGCAGTTGCTGCAGGCGGGCCTTGGCCACATGGGTATAGATTTGTGTGGTCGACAGGTCGCTGTGCCCCAGCAGCATCTGCACCACGCGCAGGTCGGCACCATGATTGAGCAGATGGGTGGCGAAGGCGTGCCGCAGGGTGTGCGGTGACAGCGGCTTGTCGATGCCGGCAACCCGCGCGTGATGCTTGATGCGGTGCCAGAACGTCTGGCGGGTCATCTGCTCACCGCGCAGGCTGGGGAACAACACATCGCTCGGGCGCCCGCTAAGCAGTTCGGCGCGGCCGTCGCGCAGGTAGCGTTCCAGCCACAGCACCGCCTCTTCGCCCATCGGCACCAAGCGCTCCTTGCTGCCCTTGCCCATCACCCGCAGCACGCCTTGGCGCAGGTTCACCTGGTCCAGGGCAAGGCTGACCAGTTCGGTAACGCGCAGACCACAGGCGTACAGGACTTCAAGCATGGCACGGTCGCGCTGGCCAATGGCTTCGCCAAGGTCCGGGGCCTGCAACAGGGCCTCGACGTCGGCTTCCGACAACGACTTGGGCAAGGGTTTGCCCAGCTGAGGCATCTCTATTTGCAGGGTTGGATCGACGGCAATGAGCTTTTCCCGCAGCAAGTAGCGAAAAAAGCCACGCAGACCTGAGAGAAAACGCGCAGTGGAACGCGGCTTGTAGCCTTGATCCAGACGCCAGGCCAGGTGATCGAGGATCAGCTCTCGACCGGCGGCAGGCAAGGCCAGGCCGTGATCCTGCAGCCAGCCATTGAACAGCGCCAGGTCACTGCGATAAGAGACGCGAGTGTTGTCTGAAAGGCCTTTTTCCAGCCACAGGGCATCAAGGAACTGGTCGATCAAGGGGTGGTCAAGGGCTGGCATGAAAACTCGGTGGCAAACGATGAAATGACGCTTAGTCTTTCATAACAACGCCGGCATAGGGAGCCCGCATGAACGAACAGCAGATCCTACTCAGTGTGGGCGGTATCGGTGCCGCCGCCCTCGCCTGCCAGTGGCTGGCCTGGCGCCTGAAGCTGCCAGCGATTCTCTTCCTGCTGCTGGCCGGGATAATGGTCGGCCCGTTGCTCGGCTGGCTCGACCCGCAAGCGCTGTTCGGCCCGCTGCTGATGCCGCTGGTGTCACTGGCGGTGGCACTGATCCTGTTCGAAGGCAGCCTGACCCTGCACCTCTCGCAATGGCGGGACATCGGCAGCGTGGTGCACCGCCTGGTCACCGTCGGCGCCCTGTCGACCTGGCTGGTGATCGCCCTGGCGACACACTGGCTGCTGGGTTTCGACTGGCCGCTGGCGATCCTGTTCGGCACCTTGACTCTGGTGACAGGCCCTACGGTCATCGTGCCCATGCTGCGCGTGGTACGGCCGAAGGCGACCATTGCCAACATCCTGCGCTGGGAAGGCATCGTCATCGACCCGATCGGTGCCCTGCTCGCCGTCGTGGTGTACAGCTTCATCATCGCCAGCGCCGATGGCGATGGCCTGAGCCAGAGCCTGGGGACCTTTGCCGGGGTGATCTTCTGCGGCAGCGCCCTGGGCGCCGCCGGTGGCTGGTTACTGGGGCAGATCATGCGCGAGCAATGGCTGCCGGAATACCTGCACAACCTGGCGTCGCTGGCCGCCGTACTGGGTATTTTCATCGCCGCCAACCAGATCGTTCACGAGTCCGGGCTGCTGGCGGTGACGGTAATGGGCATGTGGCTGGCCAACATGCGTGGCGTCGATGTACGGCAGATCCTGCACTTCAAGGAGAACCTCAGCGTACTGCTGATCTCCGGCCTGTTCATCCTGCTTGCCGCGCGGCTCGATCTGCATGCCCTGCTGGGGTTGGGCCCGGCCGTACTGGCACTGCTGCTGGTGATCCAGCTGGTGGCGCGGCCGCTGAATGTCTTGCTGTCAACGCTGGGGTCCTCGCTGAACTGGCGGGAACGGGCCCTGCTGGCCTGGATCGCACCACGCGGTATCGTTGCCGCCGCAGTGTCGGCGATATTCGCCATCCGCCTGCATGAGGCCGGGCATCAGGACGCACTGCTGCTGGTGCCGCTCACCTTTGCCGTGATCATCGGCACCGTCGTGCTGCAGAGCGCTACGGCGCGCCCCCTGGCGCGCCTGCTCAAGGTGGCGGAGCCGGCGCCCAGCGGCTTTCTCATCGTCGGCGCCAACCAACCCGCACGCGCCATCGGCAAGGCCCTGCAGCAACTGGGCTGCCGTGTGTTGCTGACCGATTCGAGCTGGGAAAACATTCGTGCGGCACGCATGGAGGGGCTGCCGACCTACTTTGGCAACCCGGCTTCGCAGCATGCCGACGCACACCTGGACCTGGTAGGCCTCGGCCACCTGCTGGGGCTGTCGCCTGCCGGGGAGATCAACGCCTTGGCCTGTGCGCGCTTTCGTCATGACTTCGGCCACGGCCGCTTGTATGTGCTGGCCAGCGGCCTGGAGAAGCAGCGCAGCGACAAGCACCGGGCCAGCGAAGAGCACCGTGGCCAACTGCTGGGCTCAAGCCCGATGACCTACCAACAAATGGCCAATCGCCTGCATCATGGCGCGGAACTGTACAGCACCAACCTTACCGAGGGCTTCGACTGGGACAATTACCAGGCATTGCATGGCGAGCGCGCACATCTGTTGTTTGCCCGGGACGCCCAGGGCTGGGTGCATGTATCAAGCCCCGAGAACCCGCTTGCGCCGCAACCTGGCTGGACCCTGGTGGCGCTGGTGGAACCGGCCCCCATCACCGAGACCACTGCCGCGCCGGGTTGAGCCTTCAGGCTTGTGGCAACACCGGCACCGGGCGCTTGTCCTCGTCGATGGCGACAAAGCTGAACACACCATGGATTGCCCGCTCGCGCCCATCCAGGTACATGTTCTCGACGAATACGTCCACTTGAACCTGCAAACTGGTGTTGCCGACCTTGATCACCGTTCCCACCAGCTCGACGATCGAGCCTGCCGGGATCGGGTGTTTGAAATCGATACGGTCTGTGGACACGGTCACCAGCGGCAGCCGGCAGAAGCGCGTAGCGGCGATGAACGACACTTCGTCCATCCAGGCCAGCGCAGTGCCGCCGAACAAGGTGTTGTGGTGGTTGGTGGTGTTGGGGAACACCGCTTTGGTCACGCGGGTCACCGACAACTCGGTGCGGCGCAGAATTTCCTGGTCTCGGCTGGTCATGTCCGTCACTTCTTTCGGGTTTCAAAACGCAAAAAAGCAGCCCGAAGGCTGCTTTTTTCTCGCTAGGCGGCCAGGGCCACCGGGCAAACTGTACTCAGGACAGTTTTTCCTTGATGCGAGCGGCTTTGCCGGACAGGTCGCGCAGGTAGTACAGCTTGGCTTTACGCACGTCACCACGACGTTTCACGGCCAGGCTGTCGATCTGCGGGCTGTAGGTCTGGAAGGTACGCTCAACGCCAACGCCGCTGGAGATTTTGCGCACGGTGAAAGCGCTGTTCAGGCCGCGGTTACGCTTGGCGATAACAACGCCTTCGAACGCCTGCAGACGGGAACGCTCACCTTCCTTCACTTTAACCTGAACGACGATGGTGTCGCCTGGTGCGAAGGTCGGGATTTCCTTGCTCATCTGCTCGGCTTCGAGCTGCTGGATGATCTTGTTGGTCATGCTGTGCTCCTAAGATGGATACGTGATCCACCATCGATACGTTTAACTATCGTCCCGCTCGCGGAGATATTCCTCGAGCAGCTTCTTCTCTTCTCCAGAAAGCGAGCGACTTTCCAGAAGATCGGCGCGTCGTTCGAAGGTCCTACCAAGGGACTGCTTCATTCTCCAACGCCGGATGTGTGCATGGTTGCCACTTAGCAACACGTCGGGAACACGCTGATCCGCATACACCTCAGGTCGGGTGTAGTGCGGGCAATCGAGCAGACCGTCGGTGAAGGAGTCTTCCTCCGCCGAGTCCACATGCCCTAAAGCTCCGGGCAGCAGCCGTGTAACCGCATCGATCAGTACCATGGCCGGCAGCTCGCCACCGGAAAGCACATAGTCGCCAATCGACCACTCCTCATCGACATGAGCCTCGATAAAGCGCTCGTCGATGCCTTCATAACGACCGGCGATCAGGATCAGCGATTCCTGTTCGGCCAGGCCTTTGACCGCTTGCTGAGTCAGCTTGCGGCCTTGCGGCGAAAGGTAGATCACCTTTGCCGATGCTCCGGTCGCTTGCCTGGCGCTAACCAGGGCGTCTTCCAGAGGCTTGATTTTCATCACCATGCCCGGGCCACCGCCAAACGGCCGATCATCCACTGTGTGGTGGCGATCTGTGGTGTAGTCCCGCGGGTTCCAGCAGGTCACCTGAAGCAACCCCTGTTTTACCGCGCGGCTGGTAATGCCGTACTCAGTGATGGCCGAGAACATCTCGGGGAACAACGTGATGACGTCTACGCGAAGGTTACCCATCGTTTAGAAGTCCGCGTCCCATTCAACCCGCATCACGCCTGCTTCCAGGTCGATTGCCAGCACACATTGCGCCGTATAGGGCAACAGACGCTCGCGATCATCCAGGCTGCCTGCGCAGGGTTTGACCACCATTACATCGTTCGCACCGGTCTCCAACAGGTGATCGACCTTGCCGAACAGCTGTTCGTCCTGGTTGATGACCTTCAGGCCCTGCAGTTGGTACCAGTAGTACTCGTCTGCGGCCAGGTTGGGCAAAAGGCTCCGCGGGATGCAGATTTCGAAGCCGCTCAGAAGACGCGCTTCATCACGATCATCGAGGCCTTTCAGTTTAACGACCAGGCCCTTTTGGGAGCCACGACCGCTGACCAGCTCGACCTGCTTTACCTTGCCTTCGTGCCGAAGCGTCCAGCGTGGATAATCCAACAGGTTTTCAATCGGATCGGTAAAGGAATACACCTTCACCTCGCCGCGAACGCCGTGAACCGAAAAAATCTTGCCAACGACGATGAGGTCGTCAGCCTTTTCTGGCGTCGCGTTCATATTGCTCAGGCAGCGGCCTTGGCAGCGTCCTTCAGCAGCTGAGCAACACGCTCAGACGGCTGTGCGCCTTGGCTCAGCCAGTAGCTGACGCGCTCCTGGTTGACCGACAGCTTGACTTCAGCGCCAGCAGCGATCGGGTTGAAGAAACCTACGCGCTCAACGAAACGGCCGTCACGGGCGTTACGCGAGTTGGTCACGGTCAGGTGGTAGAAAGGGCGCTTTTTCGAGCCGCCACGGGCAAGACGGATGGTTACCATGTGAACATCGTTCCTATAGTCGGTGCTGCAAATCTGAATGCCAAATAGGCACACGGGTGCCCAAAAGGCCGCATATTCTCGGGGAATACACGGACATTTGCAAATGACTTTTTCGACAAGGCCTCGCCCTGCCGTCCAGATTTGCCGGTTGAGCCACGGATTGCGTGGCCATTGCCCCGCCGCAGCGGGGGTTCTGAGCGCTCATTCTTCAAAAGACAAGCGCCCGGAATAAGGGTTACAGCTTCGGCATGCCGCCGCCAGGCAACATCCCGCCCAGGCCGCGCATCATCTTGGCCATGCCGCCCTTGGCGGAGAATTTCTTCATCATCTTCTGCATCTGCTTGTGCTGCTTGATCAGCCGCCCGATGTCCTGCACCTGGGTACCGGAACCCAGGGCGATCCGGCGCTTGCGCGAACCGCTGATCAGGTCAGGATCGCGACGCTCGGCCGGGGTCATGGAGTTGATGATCGCCTCCATCTGCTTGAACTGTTTCTCGGCTGCGCCCTGGGCATTGCCCATCTGCGACAGGTTGACCCCGCCGATGCTCGGCAGCTTGTCCATCAGGCCGCCCAGGCCACCCATGTTCTTCATCTGTTGCAGCTGGTCGCGGAAGTCCTCGAGATCGAAGCCCTTGCCCTTCTTCAGCTTCTTGGCCAGCTTGTCGGCTTTGGCCTTGTCGATGGTCTGTTCGGCCTGCTCGATCAGGCTGAGCACGTCGCCCATGCCGAGGATGCGCGACGCCACACGGTCCGGGTGGAAGGGCTCGAGAGCCTCGGTTTTCTCACCCATACCGATGAACTTGATCGGCTTGCCGGTGATGGCACGTACCGAAAGCGCGGCACCGCCACGGGCATCACCGTCGACCTTGGTCAGCACCACGCCGGTCAGCGGCAGGGCTTCACCGAAGGCCTTGGCGGTATTGGCGGCGTCCTGGCCGGTCATGGCATCGACCACGAACAGGGTTTCAACCGGCTTGACCGCGGCATGCAGCGCCTTGATTTCGTCCATCATGTCGGCGTCGATGTGCAGACGGCCGGCGGTGTCGACAATGACCACGTCGATGAACTTGAGCTTGGCCTCGCGAATCGCCGCTTCGGCAATGGCCACAGGCTTCTGGCTGATATCGGACGGGAAGAAGGTCACGCCAATGTCGTTGGCCAGCGTTTCCAGCTGCTTGATCGCAGCCGGGCGGTAGACGTCGGCCGAAACCACCATCACGCTCTTCTTCTTGCGCTCCTTGAGGAAGCGCGCCAGCTTACCGGCGGTGGTGGTCTTGCCCGCGCCCTGCAAACCGGCCATCAGCACCACGGCAGGCGGGGCGGCATTGAGCGCGAGGTCTTCGTTGGCCGCACCCATCAGGCTTTCCAGCTCGGCCTGGACGATCTTCACGAACGCCTGGCCCGGGGTCAGGCTGCGCGACACCTCGGTGCCGACCGCACGCTCCTTGACGCTGTTGACGAAATCCTTGACCACCGGCAGGGCAACGTCGGCCTCGAGCAGGGCCATGCGCACTTCGCGCAACGTATCCTTGATGTTGTCTTCGGTCAGCTTGGCCTTGCCGGTGACATGGCGCAGCGTCTGTGACAGGCGGTCGGTCAGGTTTTCGAACATGGTGATCCTTTCAGGCCAAGTAAAAGCCGAGGTTTGTCAGGCGCCCAGGTGAATATGCACACGCGCTGGGCACAGCAAGGCGGCGATTATAGCGAAGAGCGGCGGCGGCGCACACCTCGGCTTCCCGGCGGCAACTTTCAAGCTGCAAGGCTCAAGCCGCAAACCATCAGAAAATCCCGCCCCCGCACGAATCTGCCTTCGCTTGCAGCTTGCAGCCTGAAGCTTGCAGCTCACTAGCCCCCCCAGCGCGATCTATGCCAAACTCCGTCTCTTTAAGGCTTGCCCACCAGGACTTATGGTCTCCTCACCCAGCCTCATCCCCAACCTGATCGCCGCCGGCCTATATATAGCGGCGACCGTTTATCAGGGTTCGCGCCTGGCCCAGTCGAGCAAAGCCGACAAACGGCTGCTCTGCCTGCTCGGCGCCCTCGCCGTGATCGCCCAGAGCGGCGCGTTGTTCTTTCAGCTGATCACCCCGCTGGGCCTGAGCCTGGACTTCTTCAGCGCCGCCAGCCTGATCGCCGTGGCGGTGATCACCCTGACCCTGCTGGCCTGCCTGCGCATACCGGTGGAAAACCTGCTGGTGCTGCTGTTCCCGCTCGGCGCCATCACGGCCCTGCTGGCCCAGTTCGCCCCACCCGGCACCGTTCCGCTGATCGATGAAGAGCCGGGGATCCTCGCTCATATCCTGCTATCGATCCTGGCCTATGGGCTGTTCACCATTGCGGTGTTCCAGTCGCTGCTCCTGCTACTGCAGGACCACCAGCTGAAAAACAAGCACCCTTCCGGGCTGATCCGCAACTTCCCACCGTTGCAGACCATGGAAAGCCTGCTGTTCGGCTTCCTTTGGGCGGGCTGGTGCCTGTTGTCGCTGTCGCTGATCTCTGGCTGGCTGTTCCTGGACAACCTGTTTGCCCAGCACCTGGTACACAAAACCCTGCTGGCCTGCGTGGCCTGGATCGTCTTCAGCGTACTGCTGTGGGGCCGCACCCGCCTGGGCTGGCGTGGGCACAAGGCGATCCGCTGGACACTGGCCGGTTTCTGCCTGCTGATGCTGGCCTATTTCGGCAGCAAGCTGGTCCGCGAATTCATCCTGCATATCTGACGGTCGCCCATGGACACCCTGCCGTACGCTCCGCTACTCGGCACTTTGGCACTGGCGCTGCTCTGGTCGGCGCTGTTCACCGCGGTGGATGCCGCCCGCCTGCAACTCAACGGCTCGTTGCGCCCCGGCGATGACGGGCAACCGGTACTGCCAGCCCAGGCCCTGGTGCTGTGCGCCAGCCTGGGCAAGCTTCTGGTATTGGGCCTGGCCTGCCTGATCGGCCAACGCCTCAACGGCGAGCACGGTTTCTGGCTGGCCGGCCTGGCCGCGACCTCTGGCCTGCTGGTGTTCGCCGAATACCTGCCGCGGCGCCTGGCTCGGCGCAACCCGCTGGCCTTCATCAGCCTGGGCGCCAGCCTGCTGAAGCTCCCATTGGCACTGGTGCAACCCTTGGCTTGCCTGCTGGACGGCTGCGCCAAGCTGATGTTGCGGCCGTTTCGCGTACCGCCCACCGCAGTGGCCCTGCACCCGCAGGCAGATGACGACTTTACCGAGGATGAAGACCACGACATGCCGCGCCACGGCCTGCTCGATGGCCTGCACTCGCTGGACAAGGTCACCGTCAACGACATTCTGGTGCCGCGCAACGAGGTCGATGGCATCAACCTGGATGAGCCGATCGAGCGCATCATCGAGCAACTGATCCTCAGCCGCCACACGCGCCTGCCGGTCTACCACAACGACATCAACCAGGTAGAAGCCATCCTCAACACCAAGCTGATCAGCCACCTGCTGCCCAAGGCCGAGCTGACGCTGGAGAAGCTCCACAGCGCCTGCTACGAGCCTTACTTCGTCCCCGAAAGCACCCCACTGCAATTGCAACTGCTGAACTTCCACAAGCAGCAGCGCCGGCTGGGCGTGGTGGTGGACGAATACGGTGAGGTACTGGGCATCGTTACGCTGGAGGACATACTCGAGGAGATCGTCGGCGAGTTCGAGGAAGAGCACAGCCTCGACAACCCCCATGTACACCCCCAGCCCGACGGCACCTTCGTCATCGATGGCGCCGCTTCCCTGCGCGAAATCAACCGCACCCTCGGCTGGCACCTGCCCAGCGACGGCGGGCCGAAGACCCTGAACGGGCTGGTCACCGAGGCCCTTGAAAGCATCCCGGAAAGCGCTGTTTGCCTGAAGATCGGCCGCTATCGCTTGGAAATCCTCGAAACAGAAGACAATTGCGCCAGCAAGGTACTGGTGTGGACCGTGACCCGC
>NZ_MOMO01000001.1:0-17370 GCF_009933855.1 Pseudomonas sp. SG-MS2
CATCACCACCATTTCCGGCACGCTGTCCTTGCAGATGCGTGCCATGCGCGCCACCAGGCCGTTCTCGTTCCAGGTATCGCTACCGGTGGCATCGAGGTTGTGCGAAACGCCGAAGGTCATCACCGACTTGATGCCGGCGCGGGCGTAGCGTTCGATTTCCTGGGCCAGCAGTTTCTCGGGGATGCGGTTGACCCCCGGCATGCTGCTGATCGGCACGAAGTCGTCGATGCCTTCCTCGACGAAGATCGGCAGGATCAGGTCTTCGAGGCGGAATTCCGTCTCCTGGAAAATCGTGCGCAGCGACTCGTTCTGGCGCAGGCGGCGGGGGCGAACGGAAGGGAAAAGATTGGACATGACAGCTCCAGGAAATATGGACGGCGTACACCATATGCCTGTTGAGCTTCAGTGAAAAGGCTCAATGACGAGATTGTGCCTTGCATCAGGGGCAATAGCCGGGGCGGTCAGCCCCGGTACACGGCCTCAGCGCAACAGGTCCTGGATCTGCTTGTGCAAGGTATCCAGGTCAAACGGTTTGGCCAGGATCGGCGCCTTGCGTGCGATGGGGCTGCCCGACTCAAGAATCTCCGCCGGGTAGCCGCTGATGAAGATCACCTTCAGGTCCGGTCGCAGTTTCACCGCAGGCTCGGCGATCTCGACGCCGGAAATGCCGCCGGGCAAGCGGAAGTCGGTGACCATCAGGTCCAGGTGCGGCTTGCTCGCCAGGATGGCGAACGCCTGTTCACCGTCCTCGGCCACCAGTACGTGATAGCCCTCGCCTGCCAGGTAGTCACGCAGGATCATCCGGATTGCCGGTTCATCCTCGACCACCAAAACCACATCTTGTGCATCTTCACTCATGACAACAACGCCTTGAAATTCATACAGTTGGCCATCGGACCCCAGGCTCAGGCAGAGGTTGCCCGCACCTGGTCGTTTTGTTCTGTCAGCCGCGTCAGCGGCAATTGCAGGCAGAAGGTGGCGCCCTTGCCTTCCTCGCTCTGCACCTGGATCTGCCCACCATGGGCCTGGACGATCTGCTCCGAGATATACAGCCCCAAACCCAACCCGGCGCTGGCCTGCTGGGTGGCCACGCGCTCGAACTGCTGGAAGATCCGTTGCTGATTCACGCCACTGATGCCGATGCCGTGATCCTGCACTTGCACGCAGGCCATGCCCGCCTGCTCGAATACCCGAACCTCGACCGGCTGGCGTTCGCCATAACGCAAGGCATTGGACAACAGGTTGGCCAGTACTTGTTCAATCCGGAATTCGTCCCACTCCCCCTGCAGGCCATCGCAGCGCTGCAGATCGATATGCGTGCCCAGCGCGGTGGCCTGGGCGGTGAAGTTTTCTACCAGGCCACGCACCAGCTGGCCGAGGTCGAACAGCTTTGGCCGCAGCGACAGCTTGCCGGTGCGGATGCGCGACACATCGAGCATGTCTTCGATCAGACGGATCAGGCTATTGATCTGCCGTTCGTCGCGCTCGACCATGGCCTGCAGCTTGTCGGCGCTGAACGCCTCCAGGCTGCCGCGGGCCAAGTGCATCTTGCGCAGCTGGGTCTCGAGGATAAGGCCATTGAGCGGCGTGCGCACCTCGTGCGCTACGATCGACATGAAGTCGTCGCGCATGCGTACCGCATGCTCCAGCTCACTGCGCGCCACCTGCAACTGCGTCAGCAGCAGCTCCTGCTCCTGGCGGCTGCGCTCAAGGGCCTGCAACTGCCTGTCGAGCACTTTGCGCTGGCGGTAAAGGTCGACAAACACCGTGACCTTGTTTTTCACCGCCAGGGTATCTAGCGGCTTGTACAGGAAGTCCACCGCGCCGCTTTCGTAGCCCTTGAAGGCGTAATTCATCTCGCGCCCGGCAGCGGTGACGAAGACGATCGGGATATTGCGAGTCTTTTCCGTGCCGCGCATCAGTTCGGCCAGTTCAAAGCCGTTCATGCCCGGCATCTGCACGTCGAGAATGGCCAGGGCAAACTCGTGCTCCAGCAGCAACGACAAGGCGGCTTCCGCAGACTGGGCCTGGTGCACCTCACGGTCTTGGCCCTGAATCAGGGCGTCCAGGGCCAGGAGGTTTTCCGGCAGATCGTCGACGATCAGCAGTTTGGCGGTGATGTGGCTTAGCATGCGCTGGATTCCAGGTTGGCGAGCAATTGCCCGATGCCGCTCAAAGAAAGAATAAGGTCGGGCTGGTGGAGCGCCAATGCGGCCTCCGGCATCAGCGCCACCTGGGCGTCGCGGGGGTCCTGGACCACGGTCCGGCCGCCGCTGTTCTTGATGTAGGCAAGGCCTTTGGCACCGTCCTCGTTGGCGCCTGTGAGCAATACACCCAGCAGGCCCGCGCCATAGGCATCGGCAGCCGAGATGAACAGGAAGTCAATGGCCGGGCGCGAGAAATGCACCGGCTCCTCCTGGCTCAGCGACAGGCTCAAATCCTGCTCGACCGACAGGTGATAACCAGGCGTCGCCACGTAGATCTGGCCAGGGGCGATGACCTCTTTGTCCCGAGCCTCACGTACCGGCCTGTGCAGGCGCCGCTGCAGCACTTCGGCCAGATGGCTGTGGCGGTCATCGGGCAGGTGCAGCACGCACAGCACAGGCGTCACGAATGCCGGCGGCAGGCCGCCGAGCACCTGAAACAGCGCCTGCACGCCGCCCGCCGAGGCACCGATCACCACCGCGCTCACGCCCTTCATGATTTCCGGAAGATCCGTTCGGGCTTGACCAGCGGCTCGAAGCGGTCGCTGTAAGCGGAGAAATCCACCGATTCCTTGCTGCCCAGCACCAGAAAGCCACGGTGACACAAGGACTCATGGAACAGCCCCAGGGCGCGGTCCTGCAGGTCCTTGTTGAAGTAGATCAGCACATTGCGGCAGGACACCAGCTGGGTTTCGGAAAACACGCTGTCGGTGGCCAGGCTGTGGTCGGCGAAGGTCACGTTGTCGCGCAGGCTGCTGTCCATGATGGCGTTACCGTAGGCGCTGGTGTAGTACTCGGCAAAATCGCGCCGCCCGCCGGCCAGGCGGTAGTTTTCTTCGTACTCGCGCATGCTCTGCATCGAGTAGATGCCCTGCTTGGCCCTGTCCAGGGAACGCGGGTTGATATCGGTGGCATACAGGATGGTGCGCTCGAGCAGCCCCTCCTCGCGCAGCAGGATGGCCATCGAGTACACCTCCTCGCCGGTGCTGCAGCCGGCGATCCAGATCTTGATCGACGGCCAGGTGCGCAACAGCGGCACCACTTCGTTGCGCAGGGCAAGGAAGTGACTAGGGTCGCGGAACATCTCGCTGACCGGGATCGTCAGGAACTGCAGCAACTGCATGAACATGCCCGGGTCGTGCAGCACCCGCTCCTGCAGGGCCGACACCGTCAGGCAATCGAACTGGCGCAGGGCATGGAGGATCCGGCGCTTGATCGAAGCGCCGGAGTAGTTGCGAAAATCGTAGCTGTACTTGAGGTAGATCGCCTCGATCAGCAGCCTGATCTCGATGTCGGTGTTGCGCTCGCTAATCAAATTCGCTCCAGTTGCGGCAGCCACACACGGATCAACGAGAACAGGCGGTCCAGGTCGATCGGTTTGGCCAGGTAATCATTGGCGCCAGCCTGCAGGCAGCGCTGCTGGTCATCCTTCATCGCCTTGGCGGTCACGGCGATGATCGGCAACTTGCGCCAGCGCGGCTGCTGGCGGATCAGGCGGGTAGCCTCGAAGCCGTCCATTTCCGGCATCATCACATCCATCAGCACCAGGTCGATATCGTCATGCTGCTCCAGGCGTTCGATGGCCTCACGCCCGTTGCGGCCGATCTCGACGATGGCGCCCTTGTGCTCCAGGGCACTGGTGAGGGCGAAGATGTTACGCACATCGTCGTCCACCAGCAGCACCTTGCGGCCTTCGAACACCTTGTCACGGCTGCGCGCGGTCTTGAGCATGCGCTGGCGTTCATGGGACAGCTGCGATTCGACTTTGTGCAGGAACAACGTCACTTCGTCGAGCAACCGCTCTGGCGAGCGGGCCCCCTTGATGATGATCGAGCGCGAATACTTGAGCAGCTCGGCTTCTTCTTCGCGGGTGAGGTTGCGCCCGGTATAGACGATCACCGGTGGGAAGGAGCGGATATCTTCTGCCGTCATGCGCTTGAGCAGCTCATTACCGAGCATGTCGGGCAGCTTGAGGTCGATGATCATACAGTCGTAGATGTTCTCGCGCAGCAACGCCAGGGCGTCCTGGGCCAGGGCCACGGCGGTGATCTCGATATCGTCGTCGCCGATCAGGCGGGCGATGCTCTCACGCTGCAGGTCGTCATCCTCCACCAGCAGGATGTGCTTGAGCTTCTGTGTCAGCTTGGCTTCCAGGCGAGCGAACACTTCTTTGAGCTCTTCGCGGCTGGTCGGTTTGACCGCGTAACCCACCGCCCCCATGTGCATGGCCGCCTCGACGCGGTCTTCCACCGATATGATGTGCACCGGGATATGCCGGGTGGCGGCCAGCTCCTTCAGGCGCTGCAACACGGTGAGGCCGGAGTGGTCGGGCAAGCGCATGTCCAGCAGGATCGCATCGGGAATGTACTGGGCTGCCAGCGCGAAGCCCTCGTCGGCGGCCTGGGCCACCAGGCAGCTGTAGCCCAGTTCGTGAGCCAGGTCGAAGAGGATACGGGCGAAGTTCGGCTCGTCCTCGATCACCAGGATGCAGCGGTTGCCGAACGGGGCGTGCTCGCGGTCATCGGTGAAGGTCGGTGCCGGCAGTTTCGGCGCCACTGCCGTAGCCACCTTGGGCTCTGGCGGCAGCGTGTCGACCGCAGGGCGCAGGCTGTGGGCCTCGACTTCCTCGGCCTCGGCTTCGTAACGTTCCGGCATGGTCAGGCTGAACACACTGCCCTGGCCTGGGTTGCTGTCGACACTGATCTGCCCACCCAGCAAATGCGCCAGGTCGCGGGAGATCGACAGGCCCAGCCCGGTGCCGCCGTATCGGCGGTTGCTGCTGCCATCGACTTGGTGGAAGGCGCCGAAGATCGCCTGCTGCTGGTCGGCGGCAATACCGATGCCGGAGTCGCGCACGGCGAAGACAATGCCGGTGCCTGCCTGGTGGCTGATGGTCAGGCTGACCTGGCCGTGGTCGGTGAACTTGATCGCATTGGACAGCAGGTTCTTGAGTATCTGCTCCAGGCGCTGGCGGTCGGTGAACAGTGTCACCGGTACATGCGGTTCGACCTTGACCTCGAACGCCAGGCCCTTGTGCTCGGCCAGCGGCAGGAACATGCCGCGCAAGCCTTCGACCAAGCGCTCCAGCTGAGTGGTCTCGGGGCGCACTTCAAGCTTGCCGGCCTCGACTTTGGCGATGTCGAGAATGTCGTTGATCAGGTTGAGCAGGTCATTGCCGGCCGAATAGATGGACTCGGCGAACTTGACCTGTTCGGCGCTGAGGTTGCCCTCGCCGTTCTCCGCCAGCAGCTTGGCCAGGATCAGCGAGCTGTTGAGCGGCGTGCGCAGCTCGTGGGACATGTTGGCGAGGAACTCGGACTTGTACTTGCTCGAACGCTGCAGCTCATCGGCGCGGGCCTGCAACTCTTGCTGGGCCTGCATCAACTCGTCGTTCTTGCGGTCCAGGGCATCGGTGCGCTCGGACAGTTGCTCGTTGGTCTGCTCAAGCTCGGCCTGCTGGGTCTCCAGGTGGGCCTGGGACTCCTTGAGCACACGGGACTGCTCTTCAAGCTCCTCGTTGGCAGTCTTGAGTTCTTCCTGCTGCACCTGCAGCTCTTCGTTGAGCTGCTGAGTCTCGGCCAGCACTTCCTGGAGGCGCTGGCGGTAGCGGGCGCTTTCGATGGACATGCCAAGGTTGCCGCCAACCCGCTCCATCAGCTCATCGTCCCGCTCCTGCAGCGGGCGCAGGAAGCCCAGCTCGATCACGCCGTTGATCTGGCCATCGTCGATGGCCGGCATCAGCAAGGCACTGCGCGGCAAGCCGCTACCCAGGCCGGAGCTGAGGCGGTAGTAGTCTTCGGGCAGGTCATCCAGGCGCAGCAGGCGGCCTTCGCGCACTGCCTGCGACAGCAGGCCATCGTGGGCGGCCAGCACCTGTTCGCGGCCCTGTTCCTCGGCATCCAGGCCATAGCTGGCCACGCGCACCAGGCGCCCATGGCCGTCGCGCACGTAGACCGCACCGACCACACTGCCCAGGTAGCTGGCGAAGAAGCGCAGGATGTTTTCGCCAAGCATCGGCAGGGTCAGCTGCCCCAGCACCTGTTCGGCCAGCTGGGTTTGACCGTTGCGCAGCCAGGCCTGGTGCTCCAGGCGCTCGGCCGAGCGCTGCTGGGCCTTGAGGTTGTCATCGTAGCTGGTCGACAGCGCCATCAGGTCGCGGCGGCCCAGGTAAGCCAACAAGGCGCTCAGGCCAACGATCAACAGCACGAACGCTGTAATGGCGGTGATAGTAACGTTGCTGACCTTCTCGTTGCGGGCCATGCGCAGCTGCTGTTCAGTGCCGATCAGGTCGTCGAATTCCTTGCGGATCTCGTCGGTGATGCGCTTGCCGCGGCCGTTGATGACCGACTGTCGGTAATCCCCGCCATCGCGGCGCTGGTTGATCATCTCGCCGCCAAACTCATTCCAGGCATGCTGCAGGGCGATCAGGCGGTCGATGCGGTCGACCTGCTGAGGGTTGTCCTCGACCATGCCGCGCAGGCTGTTGAGGCTACCCTGAATTTTCGGTTTGGCGACCTCGTAAGGGTCCAGGAAGCGCTCGTCACCGGTGATCAGAAACCCGCGCATGCCGGTTTCCATGTCGATCGACAGCTTGACCGCTTCGTTGGCATTGCCGATCACCCGATCGGTGTGCTCCACCCACTGCATGGCCGACAACAGGTAGTTGATCACCGCGACGAAAGCCACGGCACCAAGCAGGCCCACCCCCAGGGGCAAGCCAATGTTGCGGCTCAACAGCTTGCGGAAGCTTTGCTGGTCCATCGAGGCTGCTTGAATCATTTGAAAACGCCCGAGCGAAAAAGTCCATTGAACGGTGTGGCGGATAAAGCCTGTTCTTGTATGCCGCCGCGCTCACCGGTTAACAGCGAGTCTAACCAGCTTTGCTGGCCGCGACAGGGCATTTAGCCAGTATTTGAAGGTTACCTTCAGCAATCGTTCCATCCAATCACAACGATCGGTATCCTCACGGAACTTCTGACGCTGGCCAGCGCACAGAATAAAGACATTCTTCTGGTACAGGATCACACAATGCACCTCTTGGTAGTCGAAGATGACGACATCGTCCGTATGTTGATGGTCGATGTGCTCGACGAACTGGGCTATGAGACCCTCGAGGCGGACTGCGCCAGTGCCGCGCTTAAGATCCTTCAAGACCCAGGCAAGGCGCTGGCCCTGCTGATGACCGATGTAGGCCTGCCGGACATGCGCGGCGAAGAACTGGCGAAACAGGCCCGCGCCATTCGGCCAGCGCTGCCTGTGCTGTTTGCCAGCGGCTACGCCGAAAGCCTCGATGTGCCCGACGGGATGCACATGATTGGCAAGCCGTTCAGCATCGAGCAGTTGCGCGATAAAGTAGTGGGGATTTTGGGTACGCCGTGACATCGGTGGCGCCTCTTCGCGGTTTTACCCGTGAAGAGGCCGGCTCAAGTCCATGACTCGCGCCGCAGCAGGTAGGTATCCATGATCCACCCCTTGCGCGCCCTCGCCTCCTCGCGCACCTGCAGAATCCGCCCCTTCACCGCCTGCAAAGGCCCGGCGATCAGCACTTCGTCCTCCGTTCCCAGGTAAGCCCCCCAGTAGATGAGCAGCCCAGGGTCGTCGACCTGGGCAAATGCGCATTGCCCGTCGAGCATCACCACCACGTTGTCAATCTGCCCCTGTTGCGCCAGGCGCCGCCCCGGTAAAACCACCAATGGCTCGCCTATACGGTTCAGCGGCACCTGATGCCGCGCCGCTAGCGCCTGCACACTGCTGATGCCTGGGATGACCTGCAGGCGCAGTGCCACACCACGCTCGCGAACCAACTGCAGAATGCGCAGGGTGCTGTCATACAAGCCAGGCTCGCCCCAAAGCAAAAAGGCGCCGATATCCTCACTGCACATTTCATCGGTTATCAGCCGGGCATACAGCGCCGCGCGCTGGCGATGCCAGTCCTGGACCGCAGCCACATAGTCGGCAGCGTCAACATCGCGTTGCGGGTCCGCCACCTGTACCAGGCGGTAGCCGCCCTGCGGCCTGTAGCGTTCAACAATGGCCTTGCGCAGGCTAACCAGCTCGACTTTGTCCGACCCCTTGTCCAGTACGAAGAAGACGGTGGCGCGACGCAACGCCTCGACAGCCTCGTAGGTCACCTGGCGCGGGTCGCCCGGGCCGATACCAATCAACAACAGGTCTCTCATGGCTTCGCCCTGCACAAAAACCAGCAGCCATTGTCGGCCGACCGCCGGTGTTTGGCAAAGCGCACTCAGAAGATCGAGAAGTTGTAGCTGACGATGACCCGTGTTTCGTCCATGTCACGCGCCCACTTTTCGTAGTTGCTGCGGTAGGTAGAATTGCGCAGGCGCACGCTGACATCTTTGAAGGTACCGCTCTGTACCTGGTACTTGAGCTCGGTGTCGCGCTCCCACTCCTTGCCTTGGGCGTCACTACCCGGGACCTTGATGTGGTCGCCATTGATATAGCGGGTGAAGAACGTCAGGCCCGGCACGCCCAGGGCCTTGAAGTCGTAGTCGTAACGCAACTGCCATGAGCGCTCCTGCGCGGCGGCGAAGTCGTTGACCTGCGCATAGTTGACCAGGTACGGGTTGCTGCCATCGAGGTAAGGCATGGCGTTTTCGCCATACATGCGCTGCCAGCCTGCGCTGACCTTATGGCCGCCCAGGCTGTAGCCGAGCATGGCGCTGAAGGCGCGATGATCGATTTGGCCTGCTCGGGCGCTACCGATGTCATCGCTCTTGATCAGCCGCAGGTCGGCCGACAGGCTGCCCAGCGCAAGCGGCTGGCTGGCCACCAGGCCAAGAAAGTGCTGACGGTAGATGTTTTCCAGCCTGGCCACTTGGTATTGAGCACTGAACCGGTCATTGAACCGGTAATCCAGCCCTGCCAGGTCGAAGTGGTCGGCTTGGGTATCGCAGGCATAGCGCTTGTTCTTGCAATGCACGCGAATGTCCTGGCGGTCGGTGGAATCACGGGCGGTGTACTTGTTCAGGCGGGCCAGCGTGAACTTCAGGTCGCGCACTTCTTCTGAAGTGAGCATGGCGCCGTGGAACAGGGTGGGCAACAGGCGACCGTCGTTGTATTTCAACAACGGTACATCCGGCATCATCGAGCCGTATTTGAGCACGGTATTGGACACCTTGGCCTTGGCAGCCAGGCCCATCTTCGCGTATTGGTCGGCAGCGCGCCTGGGGTCATGGCCGGAAGAAGGCAACAAACCGCTGTTACTGTCCGCCGGGCTGGAGTCCAGCTTGATACCGAACATGCCCAAAGCATCCACACCAACGCCTACCGGGCCTTGGGTATAACCCGATTGCACATTGAGAATGAAGCCTTGTGCCCACTCTTCGCGCTTGGACGCACCTTGGCTGGAAGTGCTGTGGCCGTCACGAAAGTCCCGGTTGAAATAAACAGTGCGTGCTTCGACCTTGGCACGGCTGTCTTCAAGAAAACCGGCGGCCTGGGCGTGCGTGCCGGCACACATCAGCAACAGGCCGGCAACTCGGCGCCCGGGGGCGAGAGGAAAAGAGGCAAACATGCGAGGGAACATCCAGAGAAAGACAGAAACAATGCACGGCGAACGCACGCGGCGCAGACAAGACGCGGCCGAACAATGCTCGGCCATCATCAGAAATGATCGCGAAAAGGCTCTGGCGCGCACCATTGGACCATGGTCTAGATGCGCCGGGCCGACGGCCTGTACCCACCGGAATTATGCGCCCGGAAAACTTGTAAAGTTCCCGTCTTATTTGGAAAAGTTTGCGGTTTACCCAATTGTCACAAGTGTCTACACTCGTCATCAGCGAACAGTTTAACCCACCCGCGTGGCCGGCGTTATTTCTCTTCAATGTTCGTCACGCCCCGCCACAGATGACGTACAGGAGTGATTACAGTGTCCAGACTTGCAGAGTTTCGTGCTGCCGAAAAAGCGCTCCAGGAACAGATGGCTCAACTGGAGGCGCTGAAAAAGGATACCGGCCTAAAACGTGAAATCGAATTCGAGCAGAAACTAGTCGGCCTGATGAAAAGCTATGACAAAAGTCTGCGCGATATCATCGCCATCCTCGACCCCAAGGCCGTCACCCGGGGCGCAACCAATGCGCCAAAGCAACAACGCCGCCCACGCGTGGTGAAAGTGTATGAAAACCCGCACACCGGCGAGCTGATCGAGACCAAAGGTGGTAACCATCGCGGGCTGAAGGCGTGGAAAGAACAGTACGGGGCCGGCACGGTGGAAAGTTGGCTGCGCTGATGAAACGTCAACGCTTGCTTCACACTTTTTTCACAAGGGCTGGCTCAATATCGAGACAGCTAAAGGACTAGCGACCCCATCACGCGCCCGCACACGCGGGCCTCTAATTCCAGCGCCCTGCACTCGTGCAGGGCGCTTTCATTTGCGCAATCGGTTCACTGCCGTATCATGGCCCTCCTGTCTGTTCCGCTGGCCCCGGTGCCAGCCTCGTCTCTGGAGTACCCATGAGCCTGCACGATCTGCAAAACCTGCCTGGCGTCACCGCGCAGCCCGACGCCGCCACTGCCCAATTCGTCTTCAACCACACCATGCTGCGGGTCAAGGACATCGAGAAGTCGCTGGACTTCTACACCCGTGTGCTGGGCTTTCGCCTGGTCGACAAGCGCGACTTCCCGGAAGCGGAATTCAGCCTGTACTTCCTGGCCCTGGTAGACCCGGCGCAGATTCCAGCCGACGACGCCGAGCGCCATCAGTGGATGAAATCGATCCCCGGCGTGCTTGAGCTGACCCACAACCACGGTACAGAGAACGACCCCGCGTTCGCCTATCACAACGGCAACACCGACCCACGTGGTTTCGGCCACATCTGCATTTCGGTGCCGGACGTGCGTGTTGCCTGCGCCCGCTTCGAAGAGCTGAACGTGCCGTTCCAGAAACGCCTGGCAGACGGGCGCATGAACCATCTGGCCTTCGTCAAGGACCCGGACGGTTACTGGGTCGAAGTGATTCAGCCCTCTGAGCTCAAGGGCTGATCCGAAAGTGTGAGCTTCGTCGGCTCGCGCTCGTCAGGCCGGGAACTCCCGGCCCCTCGCTGTGGTATATGGAAGTAACAGCTTCACTAGCCACAGCGAGGTAAGGACGATGCAATCTCTTCACTGTGAATACCGCGACCACACCATCACCGCCAGCGTGATGCCTCACCCCGACTCCCCTCTGCCCTATTCTGCGGGCTGCCTGATCACCGATCCGCAAGGCCATACCAGCAAGCGTTTATCCATGCCGATGAAGTTCTTCTCTGACCTTGAGAACGCTCAGCATGTGTCGCTGGCCCATGGCCGGGCCCTGGTGGACGAGCAGCTGGACAAGGGGCACAAGGCGTTCTGATCTTGCGCACAGACGGCCTTCTCGCCGGGTTGCCCGCGAGGAGGCCGCAGAAGAGGATCTAGACGTCCCGGGCGTACGCCACTGCAGCCTCGACCTGCTCTCGGGCAGGTCGCACGCCGGTATACAGCACGAACTGCTCCAGTGCCTGCAACGCGATCACCTCCAGGCCGGTAATCACCGGCTTGCCAAGCGCCTGCGCCCGCTGGATCAAGGGCGTCTGCGCCGGCATCGCCACCACATCGAAGACCCGCTGCGCCGCAGCAATGGCGTTCTCGCTGAACGCCAGCTCATGGGCCTCCTGCCCGCCCGCCATGCCGATCGGCGTCACGTTCACCAGCATCGGCGGGCACCGGTCACCCAGCTCAGCGACCCAGCGATAGCCACAAACGTCGGCCAGCTGCCGCCCCGCCTGCTCGTTGCGGGCGACGATGATGCCCTCCTTGAACCCGGCATCGCGCAGCGCACTGGCCACCGCCTTGGCCATGCCACCACTGCCGCGCAGGGCAAAGGCTGTAGACGGGTCGACACGATGCTGTTCTAGCAACTGCCGTACTGCCAGGTAGTCGGTGTTGTAGGCTTTCAGATGACCAGCCGTGTTGACCACGGTGTTGACCGACTCGATGGCTGCCGCTGACGGGTCAACCTCATCGACCAAGGCCATGCAGGCCTCCTTGTACGGCATGGAAACACCACAGCCGCGGATGCCCAGCGCGCGGATACCCGCCACAGCGGCCGGCAAGTCATCGGTGCTCATCGCCTTGTAGTAGTAATCCAGGCCCAACTGGCGGTACAGGTGGTTATGAAAGCGAACGCCAAAGTGACCTGGCCGGCCGGCCAGGGAAATGCACAGCACAGTGTCCCTGCTGGGAGTTGCCGTCATGACCTGCTCCTTGTTCGTAACTGAAACGTTTGTTCAGCGTAACAGACCCGCCCGTTCATCGTCCCTTACACAACCTTTACCGTTTCCCTGCGCTCAGCTGACAGTGGCAAGAGCCATAGTAGTGAACAGTTGATAAAGCTGATGAGCACTATTGAGCGAGTCGATTTCAAACCGAGCTGGCCACTGCGTAAGGTAGCGGCATGTTTTACAGGAGGTCCACATGGCCACTATCCAGATCATGTCCGTCGTCGGCAGCGCCGTCCCCTCTACTCTGCGTGAGCAGGGCCTGCTGGCATGCTGGTACCTGGTGCGTAACGGTGAAGCGGTGAGCGGACCGTTGGCCACCCGTGCATCAGCCCAGGCCCTTGCTGATCGACTGAAGGACGATTGCCTGCTCGCTTGAAACGAATGTGTTGTGCGTTGCTCTTTGCCCTGTTCTGGCCCGCCTTTTGGCGGGTCTTTTTTTGCCGGCGCGAAACCGACGAACGGAGGCAGAATAACCGTTACAGCATGAAGGTTTTTTCATTTCGACCGGGTGGCTCCACGAGCATTCGACAGCCGCTGAGCCATACTCCAGAATGCGAGCGGTTTTTGGGGGAAACCCTTGCACAGCCAACGACATACCAACTTTTAGTGAGCCTGAACGTGAAAACATCCCTGTCCATCCTCAGCCTGCTGCTGTTGCTCACAGGTACCGCGACCCTACCGTCGACCGCTGCTGCACAACCCCCAGCCCAGATTCAACGCGACCCTTCAAAGCTGCATCTGGCTTCCGGCAGCGCCCTGCTGATCGACCTCAATACCAACAAGGAACTGTATTCGAGCCACGCCGACCGCGTGGTACCGATTGCCTCGGTGACCAAACTGATGACCGCGATGGTGGTGCTGGACGCCAAGCTGCCCATGGATGAGATGCTCACCATGACCATCGCCAACAACCCGGACATGAAAGGGGTGTACTCGCGCGTGCGCCTGGGCAGCCAACTCAACCGCCGCGAAACCCTGCTCATTACCCTGATGTCGTCGGAAAACCGCGCCGCCACTTCCCTGGCCAACCACTATCCAGGGGGCTACCCGGCTTTCATCAAGGCAATGAACGCCAAAGCCCGCAGCCTGGGCATGGCGCACACCCGCTATGTCGAGCCGACCGGCCTGTCGACGCAGAACGTCTCCAGCGCCCGCGACCTGGCCAAGCTACTGATGGCGTCGCGCAAATACCCGATGCTCAGCGAGCTGTCGACTACCCGCGAAAAAACCGTGGCCTTCCGCAAACCCAACTACACACTGGGCTTTCGCAATACCGACCACCTGGTCAACAAGAGCAACTGGGACATCAAGCTGACCAAGACCGGCTTCACCAATGAGGCCGGGCATTGCCTGGTGCTGCTGACGCGCATGGACAACCGCCCGGTGGCCATGGTGATCCTCGATGCGTTCGGCAAGTACACCCACTTTGCCGATGCAAGCCGCATGCGCCAGTGGCTGGAGACCGGCACAGCCAAGCCGGCACCGGCAGTGGCGATGCAGTACAAGTCGGACCGGCAGAACAAGAGCCGCCTGGCCGCAGAGTAACGCCTCAAGGGGCTGGCCCGTCTGCGGCGTTATCCGCAGGCGGGCCGGTTCACACAGGCTCAGGCCTGAGTGCTGACGACCGTACCCGCAGTGCTGCCACCCGTCTCCTGCAACGCTTCGAGCAGTTGCGACGTGGCGGTCATGATCTGGCCATTGAGCGTGGTAATGCTCGCCTGCCTGGCACTCACGGCAGCGGTCTTGGCTGTCTCTTCCATTTTCTGCGCCATCAGGTTGGCCAACTGCTTCTGCTCTTCGGCCAACTGCTTTTGCAGCTGCTTGATCATCTCGCGCAATTGCTTGATGTGCGCAGGCTCCGAGCTCTCATCGCTTTGCTGCGCACCTTGCGCACCGCCGCCACCCTGAGCCTTGGGCGTTTCTGCCGACGCGGCCGACGCTCCACTTTTCTGTGCGTCTTCGCTTTTTACCGTTTCATTGCTGCCGGCGGCCTGCGCCGAAACGTTGTTGATGGTGATTGCCGCGATACCTGCCATGTTCCGGTCCCTGCCTTGAAATAGGTCCTTGCGTTGACCTGCCTATCGGCCACGCGGCGCACTTCTTTAGCCCGGCTGCACAAGCCGTGCGCAATGCCCCCAGTAAATTCCCCGGTACATGGCTCGTTCCAACCAATGTACTCACGCAGGCGCCGGAGCCCCGGCGGGCGCACACATTCGACCATTATGGGATCGCAGCCATGAGCCAGTCTTCAAACCCGGAAACCATCAAGGATCTGATCGGCGTGGGCTTTGGCCCTTCCAACCTGGCCTTGGCCATCGCCCTGGAGGAACTCGCCCACACCCAAGGCCGCGCCCTCGACGCGCTGTTCATCGACAAGCAGAAGCAATACCGCTGGCATGGTGAAACGCTGGCGACCCAGAGCGAGCTGCAGATATCCTTCCTCAAGGATCTGGTCTCGCTGCGCAACCCCACCAGCCCCTACAGTTTCGTCAACTACTTGCACCAAAAGCAGCGCCTGGCCGATTTCATCAACCTGGGCACCTTCTACCCCTGCCGCCTGGAGTACAACGATTACCTGCGCTGGGCCGCCGAACATTTCGCCAATCAAGCCGTCTATGGCGAGCAAGTGCTGCGCATCGAGCCGGAAGTGAAGGCTGGCCGTGTCGAGTATTTGCGCCTGGTCTCTCAAGATGCGCAGGGCCGTGAATACACCCGGCGTACCCGTTCGGTCGTGGTCGGCACGGGCGGTACGCCGAAAATCCCGGAAAAATTCGGCGCCTTCAAGGACGACCCGCGCGTCTTCCACCACTCCCAGTACCTGAGCAGCCTGCAAAAGTTGCCATGCACCGAGGGCAAACCGATGCGCATCGCGGTAATCGGCTCTGGCCAGAGCGCCGCAGAAGCATTCATCGACCTCAATGACAGCTACCCGTCGGTCAAGGTCGACATGATACTGCGCGGTTCAGCGCTCAAGCCTGCGGACGACAGCCCGTTCGTCAACGAGATCTTCTCGCCGGACTACACCGACCTGGTCTACAACGAGCCGGCCGAGCAGCGCGCCAAGCTGCTGGGTGAATACCACAACACCAACTACTCAGTGGTCGACCTGGACCTGATCGAGCGCATCTACGGCATCCTCTACCGCCAGAAGGTTTCGCATCAGGTGCGCCACAACGTGCTGTGCCGTCGCCAGGTGGAAGCGGTTGTCGCCACCCGCGACGGCATCGAACTCACCCTGCGCGACCTGGCCACCGACCAGCATCAGACCCACCGTTATGATGCTGTCATCCTGGCCACCGGCTACGAGCGCCGCTCGCATCGCGACCTGCTGGCACCGCTGGCCGGTTACCTCGAGGATTTCAACGTCGACCGCAACTACCGGGTACTGTCCAGCCCGGACCTCGAAGCGTCGGTTTACTTGCAAGGTTTCTGCGAGGGCAGCCATGGCCTGAGCGACACCCTGCTGTCGGTACTGCCGTCCCGTGCCGCCGAAATCGGCCAGGCGCTGTACCAGGACCTCGCCCGCCGACACGGCAAAGCGCAACCGCCGGTCGCCCTCACCAGCGCCTGACCCTCTGCGGCCTTCAAGCCGACACGGCGCCCCGCGCCCTGTCGGCTTTTGCATTTCTGAAACATTTGCTTGCATTTAAATAGGCAGGATTTCCATTCTCATTCGTCTTTATAGATGCAGCCCCTGTGGTTGGGCATATGCTCGACCCTCATTTTCAGAAGACCGACCGATGGCCAAATCAACCAAAAAATCCAAGTCCAAGCTGTGGTTCCTGGTCCACAGCTGGCTCGCCCTGCCGATCTGGTTCTTCGTGCTGATCGTCTGCTTCACCGGCATGCTTGCCGTGGTCAGCCAGGAAATCGTCTGGCTGGCCAACGCCGATGTGCGCGCCAACAAGCCCGACGACAGCGCCGAACGCCTGAGTTTCCAGCAAGTGCTCGACGCCCTGCACAAGGCCGAACCGGATATGGTGGTGCGCACACTGAGGCAGCCGGACGGTTCGCACTTTGCGCTCAACGCCGGGGTTACCCTGCCCGACGGCAGCAGCCCGACGCTGTACGTCAACCCCTACACCGGGGCCATCCAGGGCAAGGTCCCGGACTTCAACTTCGAAGCGTTCACCCGTGCCCTGCACGGCTGGTGGCTGGTGCCCTTCACCAACGGTTTCAGTTGGGGCTGGTACCTGGTCTCGCTGCTGGGCCTGCCGATGCTCGCTTCGCTGGTGACTGGCCTGGTGGTGTACAAGAAGTTCTGGAAAGGCTTCTTCAAGCCCATTCGCACCGGCCACGGCTCGCGCATTTTCTGGGGCGACCTGCATCGCCTGGCCGGGGTCTGGTCGATCTGGTTCATCGCGGTCATTGCCATCACCGGCACCTGGTTCCTGATCCAGGCGATCCTGTTCGATAACCACATCACGATCTCCAGCCAACCGATCACACCTGTGATCGCCCGGGAAGATGTACCGCAAACCGCCGATGGCAGCCCTGCCCCGCGCATCGACCTGGACGAAGCGGCGCGCATCGCCGGCCTGGCCATTCCTGGCCTTGAAATCAACGCCATCTCGCTGCCCGCCACGGCCTACAGCCACATCACCCTGAACGGCCCGGGCTGGTACCCGCTGATGTTCCAGAGTGCCAACATCAACCCCTATACGCGCAACGTCGACAGCCAGTTCCTGATCAGCGACCGCTCCGCCCTGGAGTTCGTCACCGAATCCATGCGCCCACTGCACACCGGCGACTTTGGCGGCCTGCCGGTCAAACTGATCTGGTTCTTCTTCGGCCTGGTCCTGACGCTGATGGTGTTCAGCGGCCTGCTGATCTGGACCAAACGTACCGCCCAGGCGACCGCCGCCGCCCTCAAGCGCAGCGAGCGTGCACCCCGTGCACCCCGTGCC
>NZ_MOMO01000070.1:0-25024 GCF_009933855.1 Pseudomonas sp. SG-MS2
GTGCAGGACGCCGGAGTGTTGCAGGACGTCGACCGGCCCGAAGCCGTCAACCGCTGAGCACGTCGTTCTGCCTATTCATTTTCTTCTTCCTCTTCGTCGAGGTCATACGGCTGAAGGTCAGCCAGTTGCGCGAGCAGAATCAAATGCACTTCGGCATCCAGTCGCTGAAGGCGCTCCGGCTCGGCAGAGCCTCCCAGCATCAGGGCAGGTACGAAACCGTACATCTCGCCGGCCTCCAAATCGCCCACTGTTTTTCTGGCCTCGTCGAAAAGCCCCAGGCCGATGTTTTCTGTCATGGCCCGCATGAGCAAGCTTTGGATTTTGTTGTCCCGTTCTTCGCTGTTGGCGCTTGGCACACTCAAGAAGTACCGGGAATGGTAGGCCGCAATGGTCAGGAGCGAGCCGGTGTTTTCACCCCATAGGTACAACTCGCCGAAAGCGCTGTGGGCAATGAGGTGGTATGTGTCGTGGGTGGTGCCACCCAGCCAGGCATCGACTACGGATTCGTATTCACGTGGGTTTACCAGCCAGAAAAGGCCACTGCCGTAGCCGCACCAACCGTGTTCTTTCCAGTAGTCGAGGAGTTGGTTGGGGAGTTTGCCTTTGTAATGTTCGAGGGCGGATTGAGGAACGGGTTGGTGGCCCGTACGGTCTCCGAAGGCTTCGAGGAAGATGGAGAAGACTACGTTCATTGGTAAATTCCTTTTTAGGGTTTTGTGTGTGAAGTTCTACTGTTTGTTATGTGAGAATTGTCAAGCGTTTGGCGGAGGCTCGTTTGTGTGCCATTAGAAGTCGGAGAATGAATAGGGTTCAAGGGGTGAAAGCTGAGAGAGTAGTGTCAAGTGCTCCACTGTCTTGACTTTTTGAATGTTTTCAAGCCTGAGTGTTCCGCCGAACGCAAGTGCGGGGATAAAACCATACATTTCGTCAGGTTCAAGGCTGCCTAATTTGTTTTTTGCTGGCTCGAAAAAATTCCCGAAATCGTTGGATTCTCGATCCATTAATAGAAAAAATCCCTGTACCTGTTTGTCCGAGTCATTTGTTGCGGATGCTTGAATTCGGCCGCAGTAATTTGATGTGTACGGTACGATATCTAACGAAAAACCGGATCTTTCGCCATATAGGTAGAGGTCGCCAAAAGCGCCTCGCGCGATGATGTGATAGTTATCCCGGCCTTGGAGTGGTGTACCTTCTATGAGCGAGGCAACTACACCTTCGTAGTCCTGAGGATTAACTGTCCAAAATATCCCCTCGCCATACCCGCACCAGCCGTGCTCGATCCAGTAGTCCAATAATTTTTCTGGGAATATACTTCGGTAGCGTGCTATGGTTGATGGAGGAACTTCCTGTCTGAATATAGGTTCGCCCATTTCCTCTATGAAGAGCGAGAAGATTTCGTCCATATTCATGATCCTTGATTTGTTAGCACTTATGCAGTTTGATGTTTAGGAAGCTAGAGGCGCCTCCCGCCTTGGACTGTTGCTTGACAGATTGCACGAGTACTCCAATTTTGCTTTTCCACTGAGGGTCTATGCTCGAATTGACTTGCCTGTCGCCAAAATCACTAATGAGGTCTTTGCCGCCAGCGATCAAGTCTGGATTATGCAATGCTGCAAGAGAAGACATTGTTTCTTTTGCCTGTTTTGTTGACAGTTTTTTTGCTTCGATAGGACTCATCTGCTCAGCCAAATCGCGATAAGCCCTCTTTCTCAGATCATCATACAATTTCTTTCTTGCTTTTCTGGCTATGTTTGGGTCTCGTTTTGCAGGGTTAGCAATATTTTCCAAGAATTCCTCAACTGTGAGGCGATTTAGCCCATCCTGCTGTCCCTTCAGTTGCCGTTCGAACTCAATGTGCTTAGAGGCTGGCAATTTATCCGCCTTGAAGCAAGCCACAGTATGCAACGGCATGCTTTTGGGCTTGCCCTGGGAAGACTCCTTGTCCTTCCCCGCAGGGCGATTCGCCTGCGCAGGCTGCGGATGATCCAGCGCCCCCTTACGTCGCTCCGGCACCTGCAAATCCGGCCGGTTCTTCAGCCCCTCTTCATGCTTGAGCATCCATTGCCCAAGCCGCCCCCCCTTGCTGCTGGCCGCCATCTCCTGCGCCAGCACCCGGGCATCGCCCCGACCACGTGTGAGGTAAGAAACGATCGCCCCCAATAGCAGAACCACCACTTCCACATGGCCCCAGGCAATGTGATGGGCCGCCCTGGAAATTGCATGCGGATCATCCCGCCCGAAAGGGTTAAGGCTTTCGTCCCGTGTGCCCTCCCAGACGATGCGGATGCCATCGATGTAGTACTCGCCGATCCGGGGCAAACCGTCGATGAAGAACTCGGCAATGGAGGCAAGTCCCAGTGCGCCCAGGATCCAGCCACTGACCTTGAGGCCCATCGCCGCGCCAGCGCCGGCCAGGGGAATGGCCCCTGCACCGGCGCCGAATGCCCCGATCCCGGCGCCAATCGCGCCGCCGGTTAACGTGCTGCCGACGACGATCATCGCCATCTGCCTGACGACGATCAGCAGTTCGTCAATGATGCTGGCGATCTCCAGGTCGGCGAAGCGCTGGCGCAGCATGTGCGCGGCCTGCCATTCGGCCTGGTTGAAGGCGGACTGCAGCGCCCTGAGCCGGCGCAGGTTGAGTGACAGTGAAGCGACCGGCTGGTTATGGTGGGTGCGGAAATGGGCGCCTCCCTGATAGCCCACTTTATCGATGATCCGCGACTCGATCTCGTGCCATGACGGCACCAGGTGGCTCAGAAACATGTGTGTCTCCCTGACAACGCTGTGCAGGGGGAAATCACATCATGGGTTGGAGGTGATCATTTCCGTAAGCCTTGTAGGAAATGTCTATATCGTCTGCGAAAGGATATGATCATGGTGCAAAATGATCGATGCCCATGTCTGAGGCCGGGGACTTGGATGCCATGCCCACCATGGCCGAAAAAAGGCCCATAATCCCCAGTTAATCCCTTCATAGTGCAATGCCAGCCACACCACTCCGGGAGCACCCACCATGCACGTTCTGCTCTGCGAGGACGACGACCTGATCGCCAGCGGCATCTGCGCCGGCCTCACCGCCCAAGGCCTGACCGTCGACCGCGTAGCCAACGCCGGTGCCGCCCGGGCCATGCTCCAGGCGGCGCAGTTCGACGTGATGATCCTTGACCTCGGCCTGCCCGATGAAGACGGCCTCAAGCTGTTGCGCCGCTTGCGTCAGCAGGGCATCGACCTGCCGGTGCTGGTGCTCACCGCGCGCGATGCGGTCACCGATCGGGTCGACGGCCTGCAGGCCGGTGCCGACGACTACCTGCTCAAGCCCTTCGACCTGCGCGAGCTGGCCGCGCGCCTGCACACCTTGCTGCGCCGGGTTGCCGGGCGGGCGGTGAACGTGATCGAGCATGGCCCGCTGCGCTACGACCCCAGTAGCTGCGAAGCGACCCTGGCCGGCCAGCCGGTCGACCTGTCGCGGCGTGAGCAGGCCTTGCTCCAGGCGCTGCTGCAGAACCCGGGCCGGGTGCTGTCCAGTGAACAGCTCAAGGACTGCGTGTACGGCTTCAGCGACGAAGTCGAAAGCAACGCCCTCAACGTGCATATCCATCACTTGCGCCGCAAGCTTGGCAACAGCATCGTCGAGACCGTGCGCGGCCTGGGCTACCGCCTTGGCCCGGCGCAGGCGCCAGAGGAAGCCGCATCATGAGCCTGCGGGTACGCCTGAGCCTGATTCTGGGCAGCGCGTTCATCATCATTTGGGTGCTCGCTGCTGCCTGGATGCTGCGCGACCTGCGCCAGCAGATGATGTTCTCCCTCGACCAGCGCCTGGTGGCTTCGGCGCGCATGGTTGCCGGGCTGATCGACCAGTTGCCCAAGCCGCTGACCGCCAAGGGCGAAGAGGCGCACTTTTCCGCCGACCAGTTCACCGTGCCCGACGGCATGGCCTGCCAGGTAAGTTCGCTGCGCGGCGAGATTCTTGCCAGCAACCACAAGCATGATGGGGGCATGGACGATGAACAAAGCGGCTTCCGCGACCAGACCATCGACGGTGCACTGTGGCGTACCTTCACCTACAACCATGGCGATGTGCGCATCACCACTGCCGACCGTCACATGGAGCGCGAGGCACTTAACCAGTCGATCCTGCTGGCAGCTTCGGCGCCGGTGCTGATGGCCTTGCTCGGCAGCCTGGGGCTGGTGTGGATCGGCCTGGGCAAAGGCCTGGAGCCGCTCAATCGCATGCGTGACGCCTTGCGCAGGCGGCGTGCCGACAGCGTTGAGCCGTTGCAGGTGGCGGGCTTGCCCAGTGAGTTGCAACCTTTGCTCGACACCCAGAACCAGCTGTTTCTGCGCATCGCCCAGACCCTTGAGCGCGAACGGCGGCTGACCGACGACGCCGCGCATGAACTGCGCAGCCCGCTGACGGCGATCAAGACCCACCTGCAGGTGGCCCGCATGACCGATGGCGCAGTGCGCGAACAGGCGCTGGAACATGCAGAACAGGGCACCGACCGCATGCACCGGACCCTGGAACAGCTGCTGCTGCTGGCGCGGGTCGAAGGCAGCCTGTCGTTCGAAGATGGCGTGCAGTGCAGCGCCGAACAGGTCGCCCGGCAGGCCGTGCAGGATGCCGGTGGGGGTGACAACCGGCGCATCGTTCTGCGCCTGCCCGAGCAGGCCACGCAGATCTACCTCGGCATGCCGGCCCCGCTGGCGGTGGCGGCGCTGCGCAATCTGCTGGACAACGCTCTGCGCCATGGCGGTGATACTGAAGTGGAACTGGAGGTGCAGATGGCCGACGGGCAGATTGGTTTCATGGTGCGCGACCATGGGCCTGGTATTGCCGCTGATGACCTGCAGCACTTGACCGAGCGCTTTTGGCGCAACGGCCAGAGCGGTGGCTGCGGGCTGGGGTTGGCGATTGTTCAGGCGATCGTGCAGCGCTGTGCCGGCAGCTTGCGCTTCGACAGCCAGAGCGATGGCTTGCGGGTGGTGCTGCAAGTGCCGGCGCGCTCGGGGGCTTGATCTTCGCCGCCTGTACCGGCCCCATCGCCGGTACAGACCCCAAAAAATCCCATAACAAGCGCTAAATCCTCCCCCCAGCCAAGCGTTTTCCAAGCGACAACTACCCGCACATTCGCTTGCTTGCGAGGATTTACCCATGTCGACTGCTTCCAGCCTTGCCCAGGTCCCGCCGGCCAGTGCGCCGCAACCGCTGTACGAGTTCACCGAGTCGCCCCTGCTGCAACGCCAGCAGCAACAGGAATCCAACGCCCGCAGCTATCCGCGGCGCATCCCGCTGGCACTCAAGCGCGCCCGTGGCATCCATGTCGAAGATGTCGAGGGCAGGCAGTTCATCGACTGCCTGGCGGGCGCCGGCACCTTGGCCCTGGGCCACAATCACCCGGTGGTGATCGAGGCCATCCAGCGTGTACTGGCCGATGAAATACCCCTGCACACACTCGACCTGACCACGCCGGTCAAGGACCGCTTCGTTCAGGACCTGTTCGGCATCCTGCCCGAAGCATTGCGCCGTGAAGCCAAGGTGCAGTTCTGCGGCCCGACCGGGACCGACGCCGTGGAGGCAGCGCTCAAGCTGGTGCGCAGCGCCACCGGGCGCAGCACCGTGCTGGCCTTCCAGGGCGCCTACCATGGCATGAGTCAGGGCGCGCTGAGCCTGATGGGCAGCCATGGCCCCAAGCAGCCGCTGGGTGCCTTGCTGGGCAACGGGGTGCAGTTCATGCCGTACCCTTACGATTACCGATGCCCGTTCGGCCTGGGTGGCGAAGCCGGGGTCAAGGCCAACCTGCATTACCTGGAGAACCTGCTGCTCGACCCTGAAAGCGGCGTGCCGCTGCCCGCTGCCGTGATCCTGGAGGTGGTGCAGGGCGAAGGCGGGGTGATTCCTGCCGATGTCGAATGGCTCAAGGGGGTGCGCCGTATCACCGAGCAGGCCGGTGTGGCACTGATCGTCGATGAGATTCAGAGCGGTTTTGCCCGTACCGGGCGGATGTTCGCCTTCGAGCACGCTGGCATCGTGCCGGATGTGGTCACCCTGTCCAAAGCCATTGGTGGCAGCCTGCCGCTGGCGGTGGTGGTGTACCGCGACTGGCTCGACACCTGGAAGCCGGGCGCCCATGCCGGCACCTTCCGTGGCAACCAGATGGCCATGGCGGCGGGTTCGGCGGTGATCAACTACCTGGTCGAGCATCGGCTGGCCGAGCATGCCCAGGCCATGGGCCAGCGCCTGCGTGATCACCTGCAGCGGCTGCAACGCGACTATCCGCAGTTGGGCGATATCCGTGGGCGTGGCCTGATGCTCGGGGTCGAACTGGTCGATGTGCAAGGCCCGCGCGACGTGCTGGGCCACCCACCGGCCAATCGCGAACTGGCACCCAAGGTACAGCGCGAATGCCTCAAACGCGGGCTCATTCTGGAGTTGGGTGGGCGCCACGGTGCGGTGGTGCGCTTCCTGCCGCCGCTGATCATCAGCGCGCAGCAGATCGATGACGTGGCGCAGCGCTTTGCCGAGGCACTGGCTGCGGCGGTCTGAGCTCACGAGGGGGCGCGTTGCGCCCCATTTCTCGGCAAGCCCGCTGCCACGGGAGTTGGCGCGGCATGCCTGTCGCGTCCTGTGCCGCTTACCAGCCGCGCCCGGAGTTGACCCAGAAATTCACCGACAGCGATGTCGACACCGACTCCACTTGGTGGAACCAGCCTTCGGGCAGGAACAACAGGTCGCCGGCTTGCAGCAGCACGCGCAGGAAGGTCACCCCGCGCGCGTCAGGGAAGCGCTGGTAATCCGGCGCATCGGGGTTGAAGTCGCACCCGTCCAGGCCGCCCTTGGGTGAGGTCGACCAGGTGCCGAGTGCCGGGCGATGGTGCGGCGCTGCCAGGATGAACGACTTGTCCCCCCACACCTGGGCGAACAGGTTGTCGGCATCGTCGCGGTGCAAAGGGGTGAGGGTGCCTTTGGGGCCGATCCAGATGCGCGGTGCGATGTACAGCGAGCGCTCGAAGTAGGGCGGGTACTGGATCAGCTCAAGCAACTGCGCAGGCACGATGTTGTTGCCCATGTAAGCCGGTGGCTCGCCGTTGCCGGTGCGTGGCTGCGGGTTGTCCAGCGAGTTGATGAAATCTGCCATGGAAGTGGAGCGAAAGTCGCGCTCGGTGGAGAAGGTCTTCTTCACATAGTCGCCATGGCGGGTGATGCCCTGCAGTTCGGCGAAGTGCTCCAGCGAAGCCTGGCGCTCGAGGTTGAACAGCTTCCACTCACGCAGGGCGTCACTGATCACCACCGGTGTGCCGTACGGCAGGAAGTTGCGCTGGAAGCGCTCGGCATCCAGCTGCGCGGCGGGGATTCTTTCTACCTCGGTCAGCTGTGGCAGGCTGGCCGACACACGTTCGCTGTAGCGCGGTGGCGTGACATGGCGCTGGTTCATGTCGGTCTTCTGCGCCGTCACCCCCTTGCGCGCCAGGTCGATGATTTGCGGCAGCAGGGTGGCCAGGCCCAGGTTGCCGCCGATTTTCAGCCGGCCGCCAGCAAACAGCTCTTCGACGTTGGCGCTGCCGGCCATGATGCCCAGCAGGTCTTGCTGGGTGACTTCGATGGTGACATCCGGCGTGGCATGCCGACCGGCCTCGGTGCGCGGCTGGGTACCAGCTTCGCACCAGTAGGCCTGCTGCGGGCCGAAGATGAATTGGAAGGTGCCTTCGACGCCGACGGCACCGGCATTGGCGAACAGCTTGCTCAGCAAAGGTTGCAGTTCCACGGCGCAGCCTCTTCGTGGGGGGAGGGGTGTGAGAACGGAACGAAGGGCGGGCTGCGAAATTTAGCGCGCTGCCCGGCGCTGGCCAGGGGGTTGGCGGTGTTAATTTTTTGCAGGTTGTATCCGTTTCGTAGGGATAGCCGGGCACTGCCCGTGGTACCCCACTCGTACGGAAAGCAAGCTGATGAATCCCGAAAAGTCCCTGCAACTGGCCCGCCGTTTCATTGAATTGCCGCTGGAAAAGCGCCGCCTGTTCCTTGAAACCCTGGCCAGAGAGGGCATCGACTTTTCCCAGTTCCCTATTCCGGCCGGGGTGGCGGCGCAAGACCGTCTTGCACCCTCGTTCGCCCAGCAACGCATGTGGGTGCTCTGGCAGCTGGATCCGCACAGCGGTGCCTATAACCTGCCAGGTGCGGTCCGCCTCAAGGGGGCACTTGACGAGGCCGCCTTGCAGCAGGCGTTCAGCCACCTGCTCGAACGTCACCAGAGCCTGAGCTGTGTGTTCCAGCAGCAGGCCGATGAGCGCCTGTGCCAGGTGCACCGCCCGGGCGCGCCGCAGATCCAGCGCCTGGACCTGCGCGAGCTGGCCGAAGACGCCCGCCAGGCACGGGTGCAAACCGAGGTCGAGGCCGAGTCGCTGTGCCCCTTCGACCTGGAGCATGGCCCGTTGCTGCGCATCCGCCTGCTGCAACTGACTGAGCAGGACCACGTGTTGCTGCTCACCTTGCACCACATCGTCGCTGACGGTTGGTCGATGAATGTGCTGATCGACGAATTCAGCCGCTGCTATGACGCCTGCGCCGCTGGCACACAGCCGCAACTGCCGGCGCTGCCGATCCAGTATGTCGATTACGCCCTGTGGCAGCGGCGCTGGCTTGAAGCCGGCGAACTCGAACGCCAGCTGGCCTACTGGCAAGCCACGTTGGGTGAAGAGCAGCCGGTGCTGGAGTTGCCGCTCGACCGCCCACGCCCGGCCGCGCCCAGTTTCAAAGGCAGCCGCCAGGAGCTGGTGGTGGACACGGTGCTTGCTCAGCAACTGCGCAGTTTTGCGGCGCAGCACAACCTGACGCTGTTCATGGTCCTGCTCGGTGCTTTCGGCGTGCTGCTGCAGCGTTACACCGGCCAGTGCGACCTGCGCATCGGCAGCCCGGTGGCCAACCGCAACCGCGCAGAAGTCGAGGGGCTGATCGGCCTGTTCGTCAACACCCAGGTATTGCGCCTGCAGCCGGATGCCCAAGCTGACGCACTGGCCTATTTGCAGGTAGTGCGGCAAACCGTGCTGGGCGCCCAGGCCCATCAGGACCTGCCCTTCGAGCGCCTGGTCGATGCGTTGAAGGTGGAGCGCAACCTGAGCCACGCGCCGTTGTTCCAGGTGATGTACAACCACCAGCCACAGGTGGCCGACCTGGCTGCGGTCACGCTGGGCTCTGGCCTGGAGCTGTCCGCACTGGAGTGGCGCAGCCGCACCACCCAGTTCGATCTGAGCCTGGACACGTACGAGCAGGGTGGCGTGCTGCGCGCTGCGTTCACTTACGCGACCGACCTGTTCGATGCGGCGACCATCGAACGCATGGCGGGGCACTGGCTCACCGTGCTGCGTGAATTGGTGGCTGACCCTGCACGCCCGCTGTGGCAACTGCCCATGCTCGACCCGGCCACCCGCCAACGGGTGCTGCAGGACTGGAACGCCACGGCTGCCAGCTACCCGCTGCAGTATGGCGTGCATGAGCTGATCGAGGCTCAGGCGCAGCGCACCCCGCACGCGCCGGCACTGCTGTTCGCCGACAGCCTGCTCAGCTACGCCGAGCTCGATGCCCAGGCCAATCGCCTGGCCCATTACCTGCGTGGTCAAGGTGTGGGCACCGACAGCCTGGTCGGGGTCGCGGCTCAGCGCAGCATCGAGATGGTCGTTGCCTTGCTGGCGATCCTCAAGGCCGGTGCGGCCTATGTGCCCCTGGACCCGGAGTACCCTGAGGAGCGCCTGGCCTACATGATCGAGGACAGCGGCATCGGCCTGCTGCTGACCCAGCAGGCGCTGCTCGACAGCCTGCCGCTGCCGCACGGTGTGCAGTGCGTGGCGCTCGACGCCCTGGTGCTGGACACGATGCCGGACAGCACCCCGGGTCTCAAGGTCGAGCCGACGCAGCTGGCCTATGTCATTTATACCTCCGGCTCTACGGGGCGCCCGAAGGGCGCGGGTAACAGCCACCAGGCGCTGACCAACCGCCTGTGCTGGATGCAGCAAGCCTATGGCCTGGACGCCAGCGATACGGTGCTGCAGAAAACCCCGTTCAGCTTCGACGTGTCGGTGTGGGAGTTCTTCTGGCCGTTGATGACCGGCGCCCGCCTGGCCATCGCGGGGCCGGGCGAGCACCGCGATCCGCAACGCCTGATCCGCGCCATCGAGCACTACCGGGTGACCACGCTGCACTTCGTGCCTTCGATGCTGCAGGCCTTCATCCATGAGCCCGGTGTGCACGCCTGCAGCACCCTGTCGCGCATCGTCTGCAGTGGCGAAGCGCTGCCGGTGGACGCCCAGCGCCAGGTGTTCGCGCGTTTGCCTGCAGCGGGGCTTTACAACCTTTATGGCCCCACCGAGGCTGCCATCGATGTCACCCACTGGACCTGCGTCGAAGAGGGCAAGGACAGCGTGCCTATCGGCCAGCCGATCGCCAATATCCGCACCTATGTGCTCGACGCCGGCCTTGAGCTCGTCGCTGTCGGTGTGGCCGGTGAGTTGTACCTGGGCGGGGTGGGCCTGGCGCGCGGCTACCACCGCCGCCCAGGGCTGACGGCCGAGCGCTTCGTCGCCGACCCGTTCGGCACCGGCGAGCGCCTGTACCGTACCGGTGACCGTGTGCGCCAGCGTGCCGACGGTGTGATCGAGTACCTGGGGCGCTTCGATCACCAGGTGAAAATCCGTGGTTTGCGCATCGAGTTGGGTGAGATCGAGGCGCGTCTGGCCGAGCATGCGCTGGTACGCGAGTGCGTGGTGCTGGCCCTCGATGGTCGCCGGTTGGTGGCTTACCTGGTGCTCAATGCAACGCCTGAGGGCTGGCAAGGGCAGCTCAAGGACTGGCTGCTGCAAAGCCTGCCCGAATTCATGGTGCCCAGCCAGCTGATACCACTGGACGGCCTGCCGCTGACACCCAACGGCAAGCTCGATCGCAAGGCCCTGCCACAGCCCGAGGCCGGGGCACAGGGTACCCATGTTGCGCCTCAGAGCGCGGCCGAACGCCAGCTGGCAAAGGTCTGGTGCGAGGTGCTGGGCACCGCCCAGGTGGGCCTGGACGACAACTTCTTCGAACTCGGTGGCGACTCGATCATTGCCATCCAGGTCGTCAGCCGCGCCCGTCAGGCCGGGCTGGCGCTCAGCCCGCGTGACCTGTTCCAGCACCAGACGCTGCGCGCTCTGGCCCAGGCTGCGGGCAGCGTGGACAGCCGCCAGGCCGACCAGCGCCCGGCTGAGGGCGAGGCACGCCTGACCCCGGTGCAGCTGCAGTTTTTCGACACGCCCATGCCGGTGCGCCAGCACTGGAACCAGGCCGTGCTGCTGGTGCCCCGCGAACCGCTGCAAGCGGCGCAGCTGCAGCAGGCCCTGGCTCAGGTGGTGGCGCAGCACGACGCCTTGCGCCTGCGCTTCACCCAGGCTGATGGCCAATGGCAGCAGCACCACGCGCCGGCCTCTGCTGGCGTGCCGCAGCTCTGGCATCGCCAGGCAGGCAGCGAGCAAGCGCTGGCTGCATTGTGCGATGAGGCCCAGCGCAGCCTGCGGCTCGATCAGGGGCCATTGCTGGCGGCGATGCTGGTGGCCATGGCCGACGGCAGTCAGCGCCTGCTGCTGGTGATCCACCATCTGGTGGTCGACGGCGTTTCCTGGCGCATCCTGCTCGAAGACCTGCAACGTGCCTGCCTGGGCCAGCCGTTGCCTGCCCGGACCAGCAGCTACCAGGCCTGGGCCGAGCGCCTGGCCGGGCATGCCGACGCCTGTGCGGGGCAGCTCGATTACTGGCTGGCACTTGGCGAGGCCGGGGCGCAGGCGCTGCCACGTGACCGTGCGGTAACGCAGACGCGCGTGGCGGATGAGCGCAAGGTACGGGTCAGTTTCCCGCCGGCCTTTACCCAGGCCCTGCTGCAACAGGCGCCGAGTGCCTACCGTACGCAGGTCAACGACCTGCTGCTGGCGGCCCTTGCCCGTGCCCTGTGCAACTGGAGCGGCAATCAGCAGGTGCTGGTGCAGCTCGAAGGGCATGGCCGTGAGGAGCTGTTCGAGGATATCGACCTGACCCGTACCGTGGGCTGGTTCACCAGCCTGTATCCGGTCGCCTTGCGCCCGCAAGCACAGCCCGGTGCCTGCATCGCGGCCATCAAGGAACAACTGCGCGCCGTACCCCAGCGTGGCCTGGGCTATGGGGTGCTGCGTTATCTGGGCACACCGGCGCAACGCGAGCAACTGGCGCGCCAGGCGCAACCGCGGGTGACGTTCAACTACCTGGGCCAGTTCGACAGCCAGTTCGAGAAGGGTGCGCTGTGGCAGCCCGACCCTCAAGGGGCCGGGCAGGGGCAGGATGGCGACGCGCCCCTGGCCAACTGGCTGAGCGTGGAGGGGCAGGTCTACCAGGGCGAGCTGGGCATCAGTTTCGGCTACAGCCAGGCGATGTACGACGAGGCCACCATCGACGCGCTGGCCAGCGATTTCGCCAGCCAGCTGCGCGCCTTGGTCGATCACTGCCTGCAACCGGGGGTTGCCAGTGCCACGCCGTCGGACTTCCCGCTGAGCAACCTGGACAGCACCGGGCTCGCCGCCCTGGCAGTGGACCTGGCCCAGGTCGAGGACATCCTGCCGCTGTCTCCCTTGCAACAGGGCCTGCTGTTCCACTGCCTGCATGCGGCCGCCGCCGGCGACTACATCAACCAGTTGCGCCTGGATATCGACCAGCTCGACCCGCAACGCTTCCAGGCCGCCTGGCAGGGGGCGCTGGACACCCACGCGGGGCTGCGTGCCAGCTTTCACTGGCCGGTCGACGTGCAGCAACCCGTGCAGGTGATCCGCCGCCAGTTGCAGCTGCCGTTCAGCCAGCTCGACTGGCGCGACCAGGCCGCGTCGGCCCACCACCTGCAAATCCTGGCCGAGCAGCAGCGCCTGGCCATGGCCGCGACTGATCAGGCGCCCTTGCTGGGCATCACCCTGGTGCGCCTGGGCGAACAGCGCTGGCACATGATCTACACCCATCACCACCTGCTGCTCGATGGCTGGAGCCATGCCCGGTTGCTGGCTGAAGTGATGCAACGCTACCGTGGCCAGGCACCCCGCCAGGCACCTGCGCATCCACGTACCTACCTGGCCTGGCTGGCCACGCGTGACCGCCAGCAGGACCAGTCGTTCTGGCAGGCGCAGCTGCAGGGCATGCAGGCGCCAACACTGCTCGCCAGCCAGCGCCGCAGCGTTGAAGCGGCTGGCTACGGCCTGTGGCAGCAACGCCTTGGCAGCGCTGCATCGGCGCAGATCAAGGCGGCGGCGCGGGCGCGCAAGGTTACCGTCAATACATTGGTGCAGGCGGCCTGGCTCTTGCTGCTGCAACGGCACTGCCGTCAGGACACCGTCTGCGTCGGTGTTTCGGTATCGGGGCGGCCTTCTCAGTTGCCGGGCATCGAGGCGCAACTGGGGCTGTTCATCAACACCGTGCCGTTGGTGGCCGCCCCGCGCCTTGAGCAGCGCCTGGACGACTGGCTGCAACAGCTGCAGGCCAGCAACCTGGCACTGCGCGAGCACGAATACACGCCATTGGCCGACATCCAGCGCTGGGCGGGCAGGGCTGGCGAGGCACTGTTCGACACCTTGCTGGCGTTCGAGAACTACCCCGTGGCCGAGGTGCTGCAAGGTGGCGGTGACGGGCCGCGCTTCGGTGTGCCGGCCAGCCACGAGCAGCCCCACTACGCCCTGACCCTGTCAGTGGGCATGGGTGAGCAGTTGCAGGTCGACTATCGCTTGCGCCACGACGCTTTCAGGCTGGCCGACGTGCAGCGCCTGGCTGGCCAGTTTGGCCACCTGTTGCAGGCGATCGCTGGCGCGGGTAACCCATGCCTGGCTGAGCTGAGCCTGCTGGATGCCGCCAGCCGTCAGCGTTGCCAGGGTCAATGGCAGGCCGCTGACGGCAGTGTTCCGGCACTGGGCGTGCACCAGCTGATCGAGGCCCAGGCGGCGCACAACCCGCGCGCCGTTGCGGTGGTTGCCGAGGACGGTACGCTGGAATACGGCCAGCTCAACGGCTTGGCCAACGCCTGGGCGCAACAGTTGATCGCGCGGGGTGTCGGCCCCGAGGACCTGGTAGGGCTGTGCAGCGAGCGAGGCCTGGCGATGGTTGTCGGCCTGCTGGCGATCCTCAAGGCCGGTGCCGGCTACGTGCCGCTGGACCCGCAATACCCTCGTCAGCGTCTGCAGGACATGCTCGACGACAGCGCCGTCAGGCTGGTGCTGGGCACCCGTAGCGCCGCGCAGCCACTGGCGCTGGCAGGCACGGCCCAGTGGTTGTGGCTGGACCAGCCCCTGGCGCCGCAGGACGATAACCCTGCGCCGCGAGCCACCGCCGACAACCTGTTGGGGTTGATCTACACCTCCGGCTCCACCGGTCGCCCCAAGGGTGTGGCCCTGACCCATGGCGCCATCGCCGCGCACATCGCGACCATGGTCGGCCAGTACCAGGTGACGGCGCAGGACCGCTTCGTGCACTTCGCGTCGATCAACTTCGACTGGGGCACTGAGCAGTGGCTGTTGCCGTTGAGCCAGGGCGCCTGCTGCATCGTGCGTGGCGATGAGATCTGGACCGCGGCCCAGGCATTCGAGGTGATCGAGCGCGAGCGCGCCAGCGTGGTCTACTTCCCCACCCAGTACGCCTGTCAGCTGGCCGAGTGGGCGCATCAGCAGGGCCGGGCACTGCCGGCGCGCTGCATGAACGTGGCCGGGGAGGCGCTGGCGCGTGAAGGCTTCGAGCGAATCCAGGCCCACTTGCAGCCGCAGCGTATCGTCAACGGCTACGGCCCTACCGAAACAGTGATCACCCCGCTGCTGTGGCAGGCCGACGGGTCTACCCGCATCGACACCGGCTATGCGCCGATCGGAACGCCGGTGCCGGGGCGTACCGCTTACCTGCTCGATGCAGCCTTGCAACTGCTCGATACCGGCACTGACGGCGAGCTGTATATCGGCGGCCCATGCCTGGCGCGTGGTTACTTTGGCCAGGCGGCGCTGACCGCTGAACGTTTCGTGCCCGACCCCTACGACACGGTCGGCGGGGGCCGCCTGTACCGCAGTGGTGACCTGGTGCGGCAGCAGGCCAACGGCGAGCTGGTGTTCATCGGCCGCCTGGACCACCAGGTGAAAATACGCGGTTTCCGCGTCGAGCCCGGTGAAGTCGAAGCCTGCCTGCTGGCCCTGCCTGAGGTGCGCGAGGCCGTGGTGATGCCGGCCGGTCAAGGTGCCGACCTGCACCTGGCCGCCTGGCTGGTACCGGTCAGCGGTTCGCAGGCCGATGCCGGGTTGCGTCAGCGCATCCTCGACGCGTTGCGCGCCGTGCTGCCGCCCTACATGGTGCCGTCACGCCTGCAACTGCTCGACAGTTTGCCGCTGAACCCCAACGGCAAGGTCGACCGCAAGGCATTGCCGTCGATCGAGGTCGACACCTCTGAAGCAGCGTTCAGTGCGCCCCTGAATGCGCTCGAACGCGAGGTCGCCCAGGCCTGGGCCAGTGTGCTGGGCAGGCGTGAAGTGGGCCGTTTCGAGCACTTCTTCGAGGCCGGTGGCCACTCACTGCTGGCCACGCAGGTGGTGGCGCGGCTGCACCGCGACGGCCACACTGGGGTCGGTGTACGCGACCTGTTCAGCGCCCCGCGCTTGTGTGATTTCGCTCAGCGCCTGCGCCAGGCGCAGCCGGTAAGCGATACCGGCCCGCAACTGCGCGCACTGGGCGCCAAGGCCAGCGCACCGCTGTCGCTGGCCCAGCGCCGGTTGTGGATTGCCGAACAGTTTGCCCAGGGTAGCGGGGCGTACGGCATGCCGCTGGGCCTGCGCTTGGACGGGCCGTTGCAGCCCGCATGCCTGAAGCAGGCATTGCAGGTGCTGGTGCAGCGCCACGAAGTGCTGCGCAGCGCGGTGGACTGTGACGACGAAGGTGAACCGCTGCTGGTGATCCAGGCGGCGGTCGACCTGGACCTGCCAGTGGACGACCTGAGCCTTTTGGCTGCCGCCGAGCAACAGCTGCGCGTGCTTGAAGCGCAACTGGCCAACGTGCGTCAGCCGGTGCCCCTGGACCAGGCGCCGATGCTGCGTGCACGCCTGCTGCGCCTGTCCGGCGACGCCCATGTGCTGCTGCTCAACATGCATCACATCATTTCCGATGGTTGGTCGATGGCGCTGATGGTCAACGAACTGATCGCCAGCTACAGCGCCCTTGCCCGTGGCCAGGCGCCCGTGCTGGCGCCGCTGGTGCTGCAGTACTCCGACTATGCGCTATGGCAGGCCGAGCGCGAGCGTGCCGGGCTGCTGCAGGCCCCGGCGCAGTGGTGGCGCACGGCCTTGCACGGTAGCAGCGGGCGCTTGCAGTTACCCACTGACTTGCCGCGCCCGGCCAAGGCGTCCCAGGCGGGGGAGAACCTCTATCACGAGCTGCCGCCGGCTACGGTCGTGGCGGTACGCGAACGGGCCGCGCAATTGGGCGTGACCCCCTACATGCTGCTGCTGGCGGCGTTCCAGCTGCTGATGCACCGCGCCAGCGGCCAGCACGACCTGCTGCTCGGGGCGGATGTCGCCGGCCGCGAACACCCCGACCTTGAGGCGCTGATCGGCTTCTTCGTCAATGTCCTGCCACTGCGCTCGCAACTGGACGAACAACTGGACTTCGCCGCGTGGCTTGCGCGCACCCGCACCACCTTGCTCGATGCCAGCGAGCAGCAGGCACTGCCGTTCGACCTGATCGTCGAGGCTGCTGGCGCGCCGCGCCACCCAGGCATGAACCCGCTGGTGCAGGTGCTGTTCGTGATGAACGACATGCCGCTGGCGCATGGCGGCCTGGCCGACCTGAGTGTGCAGGTGCTGCCGCAGGCGGGCGGCTATTCGAAATTCGACATGGCGCTGTTCATCGACCCGGTCGCGGACGGCTGGCGCGTCACCTGGCAGTACGCCACACAGCTGTTCAAGGCAGAACGGGTCCAGGCACTGCTGCGTGGCTGGCTGGACATCCTGGGCCAGGTGCTGGGCAACCCACACATCCAACTGAGAGAGATCACTATGGCGGTTCACAGTGAAATCGTGGCGGCGCCTGCCGCCGCCGGCGGGCAACCCAAAAAAGACAAGCTGGGCAGTTTCCTCAAGCGCGGCGCCGGCACGCCAAGCCGGCCGGCCAGCGCAGTGCGCGAGGCTGCGATGGTGCCGGGGCAGGCGTTTCCGTTGCTGATCGAACCGGTCGATCCCGGCGTGAGCCTGACCGACTGGGTGGTGAAGCACCGTGCCGAGATCGAACGCAAACTGGTGGCTCATGGCGGCATTCTGTTCCGCGGTTTCGGCTTGCAGACCCCGCAGGACTTCGAGGCCTTCGCCGAGGCTGTGCAGCCTGGGCTGTACGGCCAGTACGGTGACCTGCCTAAGAAGGAAGGCGGCAAGAACACCTACCGCTCCACGCCGTATCCGGAGCAGAAGATGATCCTCTTCCACAACGAAAGTGCCCACCAGGACCGCTGGCCGCGCAAACAGCTGTTCTTCTGTGAACTGCCTTCGCCGGTTGGCGGTGCCACCCCGGTGGTCGATTGCCGGCAGATGTATCAGCGCCTGCCCGCTCCCCTGCGCCAGCGTTTCGAGGACAAGGGCCTGCTCTACGTACGTACTTTCACCGACAAGCTGGACGTGTCCTGGCAGCATTTTTTCAAGACTGACTCGCGCGCGGATGTCGAGCGCCGTTGCCAGGCGTCAGGTATCCATTGGCGCTGGCTGGACAACGACGAATTGCAGATCCGCACGCCTTGCCCGGCGGTGATCGAGCACCCGGTCAGCGGTGAGAAGAGTTTCTTCAACCAGGTGCAACTGCACCACGTGTTCTGCCTGGATGCCGACGTGCGCGAGGACCTGTTGGCGCTGTATGGCCTGGAGCGCATGCCGCGTCAGGTTTACTACGGCGATGGCAGCCCGATCGAAGACGCCGACATGGCGTTGATCGGTGAGCTGTACGAGGCGTGCGCGGTGCGTTTCGACTGGCAGGCCGGTGACGTGATCCTGCTCGACAACATGCTGGCCGCACATGCCCGCGACCCGTTCCAGGGGCCACGCAAGATCGTCGTCGCCATGGGCGACATGATGCAACGTGCCGACCTTGAAACCCTCACCTTGAACCGCACAGGAGTGCAAGCATGAACATCACTGTCGAAACGAGCGGCCTGCCGTTGTTGCCCATGCAGGTGCTCGAGCTGACTGCACTGCCTGCCCGCTGGCAGGACGCGGCGCGCTGCATCACCTTGCAGCTCGACAGCGTGCCGGCGCCCGCCGCGCTGCGGGCTGCCCTGCAGCTGTGGCAGGGCCAGCACGACGCGCTGCGCCTGCGCATCGGCCAAGCCGCCGGTTATCGCGGCCTGCGTCAGTTTTTTCAGCGCGAGGCGGCAGCGGTGGACCTGACGTGGCTGGCGGCGGGCGATACCGCCGGCCGCCAGGCCTGGTTCGAGCGTGAGGTGGATGTGCAGGCCGGGGCGGGCGTCGCCGTGCTGGTGTGCGAGCAGGCCGAGGGGCGCTGCCAGTTGGTGCTTGGTGTGCTCGCTGCGCTGGTTGACGCTGCCAGCCTGCCGGCCCTGGCTGCAAGCCTTGCGGCGATCTGCCAGGGCACACTGGGAACAGCCGAAGACGGCGATTTCGAACAGTACCTGCAGTGGCGCAGCGAGGTGGTGGTGGATGAAGACGCCAGCACTGCGCGCAGCTACTGGAACGCGCTGAACGGCAAGCCCGCAAGCGCCCAGCAACTGCCCTGGCGCCCCCCGCAAGGCAGCCCGCGCGGTGAGCGCGCGCAGGCCCGCGCCGCGCTTGACCCGGCCGTTGTGCAGCACTTGGCCGGCCTTGGCCTGCCCTTGGACATGGTGTTGCAGGCAGCCTGGTGGCTGCTGCTGGCGCGGCTCGATGGTCAGCCTGCGCAGGTGGTGAACTGGTGCCACGACAGCCGCGGCGACTACGCCTATTTCGCCGACAGCGCAGGGGTGTATCACAAGCAGCTGCCGGTGCTTGTCGACTACCAGGCCGAGCAGCCACTGCGTACCTGGCTGCACGGCCTGGCCGCGCAGTTGGAGCAGCATGCCGTTTGGCAGGAATACTTCACCCCCGAGCACACGCCCGCGCTGGAGCCTGCCGCCATCGGTTTTCGCCTGATCCCCGCCTGCCCGCCGCTGGCCGGTGGTTGGCAGGTAGTGGGCATGGACGCGCCGAGGGTCGGCCCCGACCTGCTGCTGCAAGTCGACAGCGACCGCGCAGCGCCACAGGCGCTGTTGCAGTACTGGGCCTCGTGGCACAGCCCGGCACTGGCGCAGCTACTGCTCGAGCAGTACGTAATGCTGCTGGCAAGCATCGCTCAGACGCCAGATGCGGCCTTGGCCAGCCTGGGCCTTGTCGGTGAGCAACAGCGTCGCCTGGTGCTTGAGCGTAACGCCCTGGCTGCACTGCCAGCGGTCACCGAACTGCTGCCGGAACGGGTCGTCCGCTGGCTGCGCGAACAGCCCCAGGCGCTGGCGATCATCGAGCAAGGGCAGGGATGGAACTGGCAGCAACTCGACCAGCTGGCCACTGCGCTGGCCGCGCACCTGCAGGCCCAGGGCGTTGGCAGCGCCAGCGTTGTCGGCCTGGCCCTGCCGCGCTCGGTGCACTGGCTGGCGGCGGTGCTGGCCTGCTGGAAGTGCGGCGCTGCATACCTGCCGCTGGACCCGCTCTGGCCCGCAGCGCGACGCGAGCAGGTCAGCCGCCTGGCCGGCGCGCAGTTGCAGATCGATGCCACGCTGTTCGAGCAGTTGGCGGACACCTCTGCGCCGTTCGAGGCGCAAGCGCTCACGGCCAATACGGCGGCCTATGTGCTGTTTACCTCGGGTTCGACCGGTGAGCCCAAGGGGGTGGTCATCGAACACGGGCAACTGGCCGGGTACCTGCAGGCCGCTGAGCAGGCCTTGGACCTTTCGGCCTGCAGGCACTTTGCGTTCAGCGCCACGGTGGCGGCTGACCTCGGTCATACCAGCCTGTTCGGCGCCTTGCAGGTTGGCGCCACCTTGCACGTTGCCAGCGACGCAGTGATGCAGGACCCGGCGGCCTTTGCCGCGTTCGTGCGCAACGAAGGTATCGATTGCCTGAAGATCGTGCCGTCGCACCTGGCGGCGCTGCTCGACAGCGCGCAGCCCAGCCTGCCAGCGACCCTGGTACTGGGCGGCGAAGCGCCGAGTGCGCAGTTGCTGGCGCGCATCGCACGGCTGGCGCCTCAGGCTCGGGTGTTCAACCACTATGGCCCGACCGAGGCCACCGTCGGCGTGCTGGTCCAGCCACTGCGGGCCGAGGCGCCGATGGCGAGCCTGGGCCAGGTGCTGGCCGGCAACCGCGTTTACTTGCTGACGCCTGCAGGGCAACTGGCGGGCGTGGGTGAGCTGGGTGAACTGCATGTGGCCGGGCGCCAGTTGTGCCGGGGCTATCTGGGGGACGAGCAGGGGGCGTCGCGCTTTATCGACAACCCATTGCAAGCCGGCGAGCGCCTGTACCGCAGCGGTGACCTGGCCCGTTACCAGGCCGATGGCAGCATCCTGCTGCAGGGGCGGCAGGATCACCAGGTGAAGATTCGCGGGTTCCGTGTCGAGTTGGCCGAAGTGGAAGCGCGTCTGCTGGAGATCGACGGGGTCGCCCAGGGGGCGGTGCTGGCGATCGAAACCCAGCCCGGGCAACTGGAACTGCTGGCTTGCTACGCCGTGCACGGCGAAGCCGAAGGGCTCGATGAAGCCTCGCTGCGTGCGCGGCTGGCCGAGTGCCTGCCAGCGGCCATGGTACCGACGCAGCTGCGTTGCCTGCCGAGCCTGCCGCGCCTGGCCAACGGCAAGCTCGACCGTCGCGCGCTGCTGCAGCTGCTGCAGCTGCCGCAGCAGGGCGGCCAGCAGGATGCCCCACAGGACGCATTGCAGGCGTTGCTGGCCCAGCGCATGGCGCAGTTGCTCGGGCGCGACAGCATCGGTATCCACACCGACTTCTTCGCTGCCGGCGGCCATTCGCTGCTGATCATCAAGCTGGTGGCTGGGATCCGTAAGTTGTTGAACTGTGAAGTGGCGCCGGCGCTGGTCTTCGAGCACCCCACAGTGGCGGGGCTGGCCGAGGCATTGCAGGCCAGCGAGGCAAGCCGCGGGCAGTTGCTCAAAATTGCCCAGGCGCGCCTGCAACTGGAGCGCATGAGCCCTGAGGAAAAGGAGCAGATGCTGGCCAAGGCGAAGAACGTTACGGCATAGCTCAGACAGCGTTTGATAGGGCTGCTACGCAGCCCATCGCCGGCAAGCCGGCTCCTACAGGTACAGCGCAGGCCTCAAGAACCGCGCTGAACCTGTAGGAGCCGGCTTGCCGGCGATGGGCCGCAAATCTATTGACCGACTGGCATTAGCCTTCCGGTTTTTCATGAGTGCGAGGTTAGGCAGCCCCGAGCCATCGACAAATTGAACGCAAATGAAAAAAGTTATCAGTTTTTTTCACGTTCGTGCGTCTTACCTGTAAGCCGCTGAAAACGCGTCGCTCGAACGCGTAAGGCCCTTATAGAAACGGTACGTCGAGACCGTCACCTACACACTCATAGAACAGTCGGAGTCAGTTGCGCACATGAAGTCCAAACGTATGCGAAACAAGGGGGCAGCCTTGGCCGCCGGGCCATCGAAGTGGAGCCTGCGGGCTTCGGCGCTGGTGCTGAGCCTGGCCATGGTTCATGCCCATGCCCAGCCGGTTGCGGTGGACATCGCAGCCCAGCCATTGGACCAGGCCCTGATCGCCCTTGGCCAGCAGACCGGCCTGCAGATGGTCTACTCGCCCGACCTGGTCAGCGGCAAGCGTGCACCCAAGGTCAGCGGCACCATGGAGCCGGACCAGGCCCTGGCGCAACTGCTGGAAGGCGCAGGCCTTACCTACCGCATCGAGAACAATTCGGTCCTGTTGATCAGCACCGACACCAGTGATGTCGGCGCCGGTGCTCTGGTTATCGGCGAAACCACCATCATGGGCCAGGGGATGGGCCAGGCTACCGAGAACACCGGCTCCTACACGCCGGGCCTGACCAGCGTCGGCTCGAAGAGCCCGACCTCGTTGAAGGAAACCCCGCAATCGGTATCGGTGATCACCCGCCAGGTCATCGAAGACCGCCAGTTCACCGACATCAACGATGCGATGAAGGCCGTGCCGGGTGTGACCGTGCAGAGCAACACCTTCCGTATCCAGGACTTCTATTCGCGCGGCTTCCCGATCCAGAACATCCAGCTCGACGGCGCCGCCCCCATGGCGTTGGGCACCACCGCCGGCAGCTTTTACGCGTCGAACATCTACGACATCGCCGAGTTCGACCATGTCGAAGTGCTGCGTGGCGCCAGCGCACTGTTTGGCGGCACCGGTGACCCGGGCGGTATCATCAACCTGGTGCGCAAGCGCCCGCTGGACTTCTACCAGCTCAAGTTCACCGCCTCGGCGGGCAGCTGGGACAACTACCGCAGCGAGCTGGACGTGACCGGCCCGCTGGGCTTCGATGGCAAGCTGCGTGGCCGTATGGTGGTGGCCTACCAGGACCGCCAGTACTTCGTCGACAACCGGGCCACCGACAAGCCGTTCTTCTATGGCGTGCTTGAAGCCGATGTCACCGACGACACCATGCTCACTGCAGGCTTGCGTTTCAACAAAGTCCACGAGACCGGCACCGCCTCGGCCGTGCCACGCTACAGCAACGGTGCAGACCTTGGCCTGCCGCGCCATAACGGTCTGTCTACCACTTGGGCGTACGCGGACGGCTTCTCCCGCGAGTATTTCGCCAAGGTCGACCATCGCCTGAACGATGACTGGAAGCTCAACCTCAGCTACACCAACATCTACGACACCATCACCACCAACAACGCCACCACGCTGGGCTCTGTAAACCCGGTCACCGGCACCGGCGTGACCCGCTACGGCACCTACAACACCCAGTGGAGCGAGCAGAACCTCTGGGACGTCAACGTCTCCGGCGACTTCAGCATGTTCGGCCTCGACCACCGCCTGGTGGTGGGTGGCGACTATCAAGAGATCGACAGCCGCTGGCGCGGCACTGGCCGCTTCACCACTGCCGGCGGCCCGGTCAATGTATTCGACCCCGATTCCACCCCATGGGATGATCCAGGCGCCCGGCCGGTCATCAGCCGCGACTACAAACCCAACAGCCAGACCCAATACGGCTTGTACTCGAGCCTGCGCCTGCAACTGGCCGAGCCGTTGCACCTGATCGTCGGTGCCCGTGCACAGCGCTACAAGTTCGACCAGACCTACCAGACGGCAGACGCCACCGGGTCGACCTGGACCCAGCAGTCGCGGGTGGACATGCGCGAACCGACCAAGGTCACCCCGTTTGGCGGCATCGTCTATGACCTGACGGACGAATGGGCGGCCTATGCCAGCTACGCCGAGATCTTCAAGCCACAGCAGAACCTGCTGGCCGGGCCTGCGACCTCTGGCAGCACCCTCGACCCGATGACCGGCAAAACCTACGAGACCGGCATCAAGGGCGAGCTGTTCGGCGGTGCGGTCAACACCAGCATTGCGCTGTACTACACCAAGCGTGAAGACCAGGCGGTGCAGGACCCGAACTACCCGTTGAGCCAGGTGGCATTCGGCGGTAACTGCTGTTACGTCAATGGTGGGGAAACCATCAGCAAGGGCATCGACATGGAAATCTCCGGCGAAATCCTGCCGGAATGGATGATGATGGCCAGCTACACCCTCAACATCAACAAGAACCGCGACACGGGCTCTGCGCTGAGCACCGTCACGCCCAAGCACATGGCCAAGCTGTTCACCACCTACCGCTTGCCGGGTGTGCTGAACGACTTCCGCGTCGGGGGGGGCGTGGACATCCAGAGTGCGACCAAGGTCAGCGGCACTGCAGCGACTTACGACAGCCTGGGCAACGTAGTGCAGTCCAGTGTGCCTTTCGAATACCAGCAGAGCGGTTATGCGATCTGGAACGCGATGGTCGACTACCGTATCGACGAGCACTGGAACGTGACCCTCAACGGCAACAACCTGTTCGACAAGAAGTACTACCAGACAGTCGGTACCTCGACCTACGGCAACTACTATGGCGATCCACGCAACTTCATGCTGACGGTACGGGCGACGTACTGATTTCAGTCAGCGCAATCAGGGCTGCTGCGCAGCCCATCGCCGGCAAGCCGGCCCCCACAGGTACAGCGCAGTTCTTGAGGTCTGCGCTGTACCTGTGGGGGCCGGCTTGCCGGCGATGGGCCGCAAAGCGGCCCCAGATTCGCATCAGGCCAGCACCTGCTCCAACCAGCATCCTGCCGCGGCATACACCTCGCCAGTCGCTCCGGTGATCCCCGACATGCGCAGAAAGTCGTGGGTCAGCCCCGCCTCTATGCGCAGGGTGGTCGGTGTGCCGCTCGCCTCAAGCTTGCGCGCATAGTCCAGGCCTTCATCGAACAACGGGTCGTACTGGGCCAGGTTCACATACGCCGGCGCCATGGCCGGCAGCGCCGGGTGCAGCAGAGGCGAGGCGCGCCAGTCATTGTGCGCCTGAGCGGCGCCCAGGTAATGGTCATAGAACCAGTCCAGTGTGCCGCTCTCCAGCAGATAACCCTCGGCATACCGCTGGTGCGAGGCGCGCCGGGTATTGCTTTCGGCCACAGGGTAAAACAGCAGCTGCGCTTTCACTGCCATGGCCTGCGGGTGTTGCGCGGCTTCGATCGCCAGCACCGTGGCCAGGGTTGCCCCCGCGCTGTCGCCGGCCAGCACCAGCGCGCTCGGCAGGCCCAGTTCGGTGGCGCTGTGCTGCAGCCAGCTGGCGGCGTCCTGGCAATCGTGCAGGGCCGTCGGGAACGGCTGCTCCGGCGCCAGCCGGTAGTGCGCAGCGAACACCGCATAGTCACCCAGGCAGGCCAGGCGCCGGCACACGCAGTCATGTGAGTCCAGGCTGCCGACCACATAGCCACCGCCATGCAGGTAGAGCAGGGTGGCCTTGGGCGTGACGCCCGGGCGCACG
>NZ_MOMO01000071.1:0-20289 GCF_009933855.1 Pseudomonas sp. SG-MS2
GGGCAATGATGCAGGATGGGAGCCTTGCGCCAAATCAGCTCAATACCTAAAAACCTAGGTGCACAGCGCAGGTGTACCGATCAACTTGGCCACGACCGAGCCAGATAGATACGTACCGGATAGGCTTGGAAGCTCCAGCAGCCCCTGCGTCACGTAGGCGTCTCCCTGGCGGGTTAGATCCAGTCTTCTTCGCGATGGGTCATTTGGGTGCTCCACAGATTGGTCTCGCCTCTACCCTAGCCTACACATCGAAAGCTTTCAATGGCCCTGAAGCGCTCGGCGGGTCGAATCGACGCTGAGCAGATATGCGTATGCCTCAAAATGGCGGATCACGATTTTAGCGACTTGTACCAATCCGCATAGGGCGTGTTGGTGACCTTGTGCCGGTTATAGTCAGGACTATCGTCAGTCCACCAGACGGGGCCCCGCTCTCCCAAGGCTATCTTGGCGATGTTCACCGCCTCCCTTGCGGACTTGCGGGTGTTATCGTCCAGATCGGATTTCGCCTGCTTCACATCTCGCCTGGCGCGCATGAGCTCATTCACAAGCTTCTGGCGCTCCTCGTCAGGCAAGGATGGGTTAGAGCAACGCCAAAGCCTTATGTTGACAAGGAAGTATCGGCCGTCCGGTGTTATCGAGTACATCGCGGTTGTCTCCGCATTCGAGTCCTGAAGAGATGACTCATCATCCTTGGTGCTCGTTTCAAACGGTTTCACAAGGGCATGCACGTCCAAGGTCTCCTGGCAAGCAGGACTGACCAAGGTCAGAATCTGCATATGGCAAACCTGGCACAGGCGAGTCAGCAAGATCCTATTCAGACAAGGACGATCATCAATGCAACGAGTCAGGTTTGTTCGACATGGCGAGAGTGCGGCTAACGCGGGCCATCCGAGCCGTGATCATGAAAGCATCCCTTTAACCGCGCTCGGCTTGCATCAGGCACAGACGGTGGCCAGGTCATTATCGACTGCTCCAGACCTCATTGTCGCCTCACCCTTTGCACGAGCGCAGGACACAGCCTTAGCAACAGCAACTGCCTTCCCCTGCGCGCCTGTTGAGACATGGCCGATCCAAGAGTTCACGTATCTGGAGCCTACTCGCTGCGTCGACACTACAGTCGCTCAGCGGAAGGGCTGGGTAGATGAATACTGGCTGAAAGCTGATCCCGCACATCGCGACGGATGCGGCGCAGAGTCTTTCCTGGATTTTGTCGCTCGAGCGCAGGCCTGTATCTATCGAATCGCTGAACATTCAGCCGCAGAAATCATCATTTTCTCCCACGGGCAGTTCCTGAACGCAATCGCTTGGCTGCTGGAAACCAAACCTCAGATTATCGATGGACGTGCCATGGCTGACTGGCGAAGATATGAAATAGATAATCACATCCCGAACTGCTTTGGTTTCTCCATTTCACGGAGTGTTCCCTACGCACCTTGGGCACTCGGCAAACGCAATTATTGAGGAACTGGACTGGCTCTTATGGGACTCAACTACTCCGACGATTCATCTCCAAACGAGCTCACGGCACGGGAGGTTTACCAGGTGCTGCGCGAAGTCGTGCTGGGACGCCGGGGAATGAGGAAGGTTGGCTCACAGACGTGGAACGACGTCTACGCCTGCCACTTTGAAGTGGATGTGGAAGGGTGGCGCATCTCGATTTACAACGACTGCGATGAGCTCGATTACTGCGAGCAAGCGGTGAGCCCAGGTGGGCAGCGATGGGATTTTGATCCAGGCGCTCGGACAGACCCAATTGCGCTGCTATCCGCTTGGGAGCATCAGAGCCTGGAGCGCATGTTAAAAGCGCTCTAGAAGCCCTCTGGCGCGCCCCGTTGGGGACGGCTGTCGTAAACCAAGCCACTGCGTGGCTCGGCCCTCCGGGCTCCCATCCTCGCACCTCCGCCCCTCCTGGTCTGCGCGCTCCGCTTGCTTATTGATTCGAACGCATTAACTAGGCAGGCAGCAGAGGATATGATTGATTGTTGTTGCATCCGACCAGCAGGACATCTCAGGGCACACCTATGACCACAGACCCGAGTAAGGGAAGCGATAAGCAGATCTCTGATGCATACGCACGTAAGCGAAATCGCGAGCGGCCAGCATTTTTAAGACAAGAGACGCTTGATCGGATTGCCAGTGATCACGCGAAAGAGCTTAGGGATCTCGGCTCGCGTCAGGAGAAGCATTGATGAGTCTCTGCTAACCCACTCCAATTAACCCGTCAAGCCGCAACTGCAGCCGTCCTTCGAGCTAGACGCTCCCCTCAATGACACCCAAGAGTTGGGCCACCGAGCGCACCCAGCTGATAGTCCGTCACAGCTTGAAACTGATGCTCAGCAATCAGCCGTAAGCGATCCAGTTCTGCACCTTTCACCCCTCCTGCTTCGGCTTCGTGATACCGCCTCAAAGCCTCTACGGCCTGGGAGTACATGGGGTCGTCTGGCATCAACGCTCTGCTGAGATCCTTCGGCTTCTTCGTCATTTTGCTCACGCAGGTATAGGCAGACTGGAGTCGATGACCACGACTTGATGCTTTTCGACGGCAGGATCATCTGCCTCTCCAGGGAACCAGCTCAGCGACTCGTAACCCATGATTTTCCCTTCACGCACGACGTCTGAATAACACGCAACAGCGTCCTCTAATGCTGAGCAATCAGACCTGGGGATCAGAACAGGCAGGTCAGGATCGTACTGGCGCAGCTGTTCAATCAACTCACCAACGTTCAATTTGATGCCCTCGAATAATGGCCTGGCGGAGGCGGATTGCCACGTCATCCAAGGTATACGCCCAGTCACGAGCGTCAAGGTCTCTGCGCCCTTCTACTGGACAGCTCGGAGATCGAAGTGATAGCTTTCGGCGACCGATGTATCTGGATCGGGCGGTCGGCTCGCGAAGGCCTTAGTGCCACAGGTTGTTACACCCTTCTTAACGCACGCATTTCGACAATAGTCAGCGGGCAGCCGACGCCTCGACGTTATTGGAGAACTGCCAATGCGCGTACCAGTACATCCGAATGACCTCCTCCGTAACACTGGCCTGAAAAAGATCGCCAAAGACCTGCAAAAGCTGTGGTGTGGCCCAAATCCACTCACCCACACATCAGCCCTGGAGCTTCTTGCCCAAGGACTTGGCTACAGCGGCTATCAGGATCTTGCAGCTTCTGCGACAGAGCAGATGCCAGCAGGTACTTTCCCAAGTCAGTCTGCCGTAAAGCAGGCACTGATGCTCGCCATTAAAGCAGCTATGACACCCAGCGACTGGTTTTCCTCAGACCAAGCGGCGATGGCGCAGATGATAAAGTCGCTACGCTTTCGCGCCCTCTCAGCCTTCAAGGTACCGCGTAGCGTTTTCCAGCCGCCACGTCATGGTGAACCGTCCATTGGGTCGGATTTGCCAGTCTTGAGGGGTCGAATGGCGAAGTCAGCACAACAGCTCTCCTCTCAATTGCTAACTGATGAAGAACTCGAATCTCTCAGTAAAGCCATCACGGCCACAGAGAGCCTGCGTGATCAGGCACTGATGAGCTGCATGATGGCCGGACTGCGACGAAGTGAATTCCTAGGCGCGAGACCTAGCGATTTTTCTGGGGATGATGAGCGCAAGCTCTTTGTTTCTCGTGGCCCAAAAAAGACGCGAGTCATGGTGCCTCAAAAATACTGGACATCAATCAGCCGCTTCATTGCCACCGCGAATTTGGCAGACAACGTCCTTCTGTTCCAATCAAAAAGAAGCCAGGACATCTCTGTGTCGCCCTTGGCACTCAAAAAATTGTGCGAATCTTGGGCGTATGAAGCTGGTATTGATGCATCCAAGGTCAGTCCACGCAACATCTACATGTCAGTAAGGTGGAGCGTTGCAATGCAGATGGCCGGCAGTTTCACCGATTTGATGAGCAGCGTGAGTACGAAAATGGGGCATTGGCCTACGACATCGATGACAAGGTATTACTTAAGTAGCTTGCACGCCAAATTCAGCAAATAGGACGTGACGATCAGGGTGAGTGCGATGACGACCAAGACGGCCATACTTGATGCGTTCGGCACGGTTGTGCGGATAGGCAGCAGAACGAACCCATACCGCCATTTGCTGCGGGAAGGCATCAAGCAAGGCCGGCGCCCTCACTCTCGTGATGCACACGTCATCATGACGCAGAACCTGGAGCTGCATGAACTCGCCGAGCACCTCGGCATCCGGCTTTCAGAACCTCGGCGGGTCGAGATCGAGTCCGCTCTGCAGGCCGAGCTCAACTCCATCGAGGCATATCCCGATGCAATTGAGGCGGTCGCCATGCTCCGCGAGCGTGGCGTTGCTCTCGGGATCTGCAGCAACCTCGCCAAGCCCTATGGCGCGGCAGTGAAGCGGCTTTTCCCGAGCATGGACGCCTATGCATTCAGCTTCGAGGTCGGCGCCGCCAAACCTGACCCTCGTATCTACCAGGCCCTCTTGGAGATGGTTGACGCAACACGAGGAAGCTCTGCCGGCGCTGCATCTGAGGTTTGGATGGTAGGTGACTCAGCTCGATGTGATCGAGACGGTGCCCGAGCAGTTGGCATTGAAGGTCACTACCTAGATCGCTCGGGTGCTTCGTCCATCCAGGATTTGGTACAGTTTGCAGACTTCGTCTTGGAGTGATGACGCCCAGATAACCCAACGGCATACGGCAGTTATCTTCCGCCCTTGAGACAACCCTCAGGGCTCGCCCTAGCGGGACAGCTGTCGTAAACCGCACCCTGGCTTCACCAGGTTCCGGCCCTGTCGGGCTTCCATCCTCTCGCCTCTGGCCCATCGTGGGCCGGCGCGCTCCGCTTGCCATTTTGGCAATCAGTGCTGTGTCTGACCCAGAGTGCCAGCCTTGTGCAATTGATAGTCGACGACGGTTTGGTACAGGTGGTCAGCCTCCATGCGGAGCCGATCCACCTCATCAGCAGGCCATCCCTCATCAACGGCTTTCTGGTGGGCTCGGATGGCTTCGAGGGCTTGTCTTAAGAGGGGCTCTCCAGCCTCAGCCATTCCCAGGATCGTCCTCTTCATTCTCAGCGCCCATCCTGCCGGCTGCCACGGGGTGTATCCAGGTAATCCATCTCGGCGTTCCAGGTCATAACGAATCTCTCAAGGTCGCGGAAATGGGGCCGGCAGGCAGCACATATAGCCGCGCAGCTTCCAGGCTGCGAAGTGGGCGACTGAACTGCGAGTCTCGCCCCTCCCCCGTTATTAACATCAACTTATATGCCCATGTCATCATCGAGGCGATCTCCCCTCAGCAGTCTCGAGAGCTTCGTCTGGCAGTCGAGCTAGCAGCCCATCAGCCAGATCACGGGCGTGGCGTGAGTACAACGTCACCGTGCCGGGCAGCGCTCCACGGAGGGGGACGAACGCAGCTACTCTGGTCTGGGCAATATTCAAGATATTTAGTACCTGAGTGCTCATCGTAGCCGTGGACAAATGATCCACTGCCGTTCGCTGCGGAAACTCGAAGGTGCCCCATAGCTCAACGACAATCTGGAGCATATGCTCAGGGCCAAAGTGGTTGAGGGCAATTTCCCAAAGCTGGCCTTCCTGCCCGAGGGTTAGGCGCTTTCTAGGCATGACGGAGATTCAAGTGTATAGGCTCTTTCTGGACTGCGAATTCACCGAGCTCACCCCGCAGGCGAAGCTGATTTCCTTGGCGCTGGTCGCCGAGGATGGCCGGGAATTTTACGTCGAACTGCTCGACTCTTGGCGAGTGGAAGACTGCAGCGATTTCGTGACGGAGATCGTGCTGCCACAGCTCTGGGGCGGCGAATATGCAATGCCGATCATGGAGGCCAGGACTGCGCTGCTCACTTTCCTGGAGTCCTTCGAGACTGAACTCGAGATCGTTACCGATGCCCCCCTGTACGACTGGGAGCTATTTTGCGAGCTCGCTTACGACGCTGGGCGTTGGCCTCAAAACGTCCGGAATCGTCCGACAGATGCGACCACCCTATCTCCGACAAATGATGGAGAAGAGCTGCCGCATCATGCTCTTCTTGATGCCAGGATCATCGCCGGCATGTTCTCCAGTTCAACCCCTGGATAGAACTCTAATAGCTCGAAATGCCAGGTGCTAATGGCCTTGCTCTGCCGGGCCGCCAAAGGCTTGCAGTTGGTAATCAGTGACGGCTTGAAAGCGATGCTCGGCCATCAGCTTGAGGCGCTCCAGCTCTGCTCCACCTACCCCATCAGCCTGGGCCTGATGGTAGACCTTTAGCGCTTCAACGGCCTCGGTGTACAGAGGGTGGTCGGACATGAGCACTTTGCTCAGATCTCGTTTCACAGTTTCTCCCTTTCGCGATGGCTACCCATACGACGCCATTCCACCAAGGCGTGTGTTTAGCCTACCACTGCTGATCAGCTTGGACAGAGTGCGCGTACATCAACGCTTCATCCGCGAGCTCCAACATCTCGGCCAAGGTTCCTGAATCGACAGCATGCGTGTCACGTAGTGCGTATGCCTGATGCAGAAGCTCCCGGTGATGTTTCTTAGGTGCGAGGAGCAGGGCCTCGGTGTCGTTGAGCAGCTGTCGCCACTCTTGGATCGACATTACGGGCAGATTGGTGCCTGTCATGGCGGCATCCCCTATTGCTGTATGTGCATACAGTATTCGGAATGTGCCCGGCTGCATAGGTACTACGGACGAAATGCCCCTGCGATGAGAACAGATCAGTCGCTGGAACAAGGTAGATTTTCGCTGGGAATGGCGATGCATCGCCCAGAAGGAGAGATTGCTCCAGATGACGCAAAACCACGCCGCAATGGGGAATGTAGCGGCGTGATTCGTCACGCTCCGATGGCGCCCGATTTCGACGTGTTATGTTTGGGCTATCACCCAAGGAGCGGAATCATGGATCAGATTACCCAACTCGACGACAGCATCGAGCGTTTGGCCCGTATCGCGGATGAGCTTGAGCAGCAAGTAGTGCCGTGCCCCGCATCCCGATTGAGATTGATCACCTGGGTCACCGACTGGGTAGGTAGTCCATCAAGATTGGCCGAGCTTGAGCATGGTTTGCCGAGCATTCCGCAGAGCCTGGTTTCAGATTACACATCTTGGGTTCACGCGAATGATGGGTGATAGCCCTCACCTGTAATAGTTTTCACGGCTTTTTCACATGCAGTATGGGAGCGTTAACTATCCCTACGTGTGATAGATCTTGCCCGCCTAGCAGCGGGCTTTCTTTTGCCCGCAACGATCCTCATCGCAAGAAGCCCCAAGAATCTGTGATCGCTGGCATGCGCACAGCGACCACCGGAGTGCTGATTTAGATGTCTAGGCCACTTGCCTTACTGTAGGCCGCTGATCGGTCGCGAGTCGTCTTGCACACCCCACTCCCCAGGCCAGGGCCCGAGTCATCGACTCACCTGGCCGAGAGTCGAATGCCTCTTCGTGAAGAGCCATGCCACATCCCGCATACACGCCGATGAACATCTGTGTCTGGCCAGTTCTGGAAAGCCTCACCTGGACATCAATCGAAGTGCCGTCATCCAGCTCCTCGTCATGGCTGCGGTGATGAAGCACAGGATCGGCCCAAGCCCAAAAAACTTCACCGCGTATACGCATGCCGCTCTCCTACGACTTTAGTCTTATAGTCCATCAACCATAGCGCGGGATGATGACGTTTCAACTCTCCAGGAGAGTGGCTGCCCAAATTCAGACAGCCGGCAGAAATCCCTACAAAACAGAGTCCTATGCATACGCTGCAGGTGTTTATGCACCACGAAGTGGGTCAGCACCCGCGCCTGCCAAAACCTGGCCGCATCCCCATAGAAAAAGCCCCCATCAGGGGGCTTTAGCAAACCATCAGTGGAGGGTGTTACTGGGCGAGCCAGCCTTCCACCACATCGGAACCGTACTCGGCTTTCCATTCCTTAAGCAGCTTGTGATTGCCGCCCTTAGTCTCGATGACCGCGCCGTCGTGCGGGTTCTTATACTGCTTAACCTGGCGAGCGCGGCGCGGGGACTTTTCAGCTACTGCTGGGGCGGCGATACGACGGTTGGCTTGAGGATCCAGGATGTTGATGATGTCGCGCAGGCTGTAACCGTACTCGGCCAGCAAGTCACGCAGTTTGGTCTCAAATTGGATTTCTGCTTGCAGCTCGGAACTGCCCTTGAGGGCCTCAAGCTCTGCGAGCTGGGCCGCGAGTTGTTGCTCAAGCTGACGAAATTCTGCCAAGCGGGACATCGATATTCTTCCTAAATTTTGAGGATTTCACAATTCAGAAGTATTCTAAACCATTAAGGTTTCAATTAGTAGCGCTCGCCCGCCCGGTGCTTAGCACTGTAAGTTCTGCCCTATCACCTGCACCAGCCATCATAAAAAATAGCGCGGCGATTCAGATGAAACGCCTCTAAGGCTTTGCCGGGTACGCACAGAAAGGCCAAGGCAGGATGCTAGCCGAGCCTCAGCTTTTTCAGCCCTGCGGCTATGCTGTAACGTTACATCTGACAAAGGCGATAAATATTAAGAATCAAAAAATAAAAACCAATAGAAAAAAGCAATAACATCTTGTTAGCGGTTACTGAGCATCCTCTAGGCTTCTCTGGCAAGATGCAATATCATAGTGCAATCATTCAACTTCTATCTACTGCCGATATTATAAATTTTCGGAGCTGGATATGTTAAGGATTAGATTGAGTTATATGGAAGATCAGCGACTCCTGGCATCGGTAGCCCTTTTTCGAAAACTTTACGACAATCAAAAAGATTCGTATGATGTACTGGCCGACTTCATAAGAGCCGCCATCAACATAAACAGCCTCTGGAACTTTACTGTTGACGACTGTTCAAAATCACTAAAGGATAATTTTGGATTTAAAGTTCCAACAGCGGTACTTAAATCCTGCCTTAAACGACGCCTCAAGGATGAAGTTGAACTTAGCTACGGCAACTATGGAATAACACTTAAATTTGAGAAGTCCGAGACACTTGAATCAGAGATGCGCCAAGCACAAGCAGAGCAAGAGCACATCATCCTTGACCTGATCGAATTCGTTGCCAGCACACAACAAAAATCACTTTCCCGCCATGAAGAGCAGAAACTGCGGGATGACTTCCATCAGTTTTTTTTAGGTGGACTGAAGCCTGGATCTAATCACGTAGCAATTGGGAAATTTATACTTAGCAAGTCTAAAGATGCCCAATTCACTAGAAAGCTAAACCACCTAGAGGAAGGGGTGATACTTTACCAAGGGATCGAATATTCACCAGATAATGGAGCTATCAACTCGTGGCGTTCAAGCTATACAATTTACCTCGACACCGAAATTCTTTTCTGGGCCAATGGGTACGACGGAGTATTATTTGAGTCCTTATTTAAAGAATTCGTCGAACTGGTTCGCGAGGTAAACCTTAAAGCCGCGAACGAATCTAAGATACTTCTTAAATACTTCCCTGAAACCAAACAAGAAGTAGATTCTATTTTTTCTGCTGCAGAGCATATATTCAATAAACGTCGCTTCGCTGACCCTAGCCGAACTGCGATGCAACATTTACTATCAGGCTGTAAATCGAGATCCGACATCATCGCCAAAAGAGGGATGTTTTACTCACTCTTAGATAGATATAAGATCAGCGAAGAAGCCGATAGAGACTATTACAATCCGCCACACTTCAATTGCGAAAGCAATGACGCTCTCGCCATTCTGACAAGTGAGTTTCCTGAAATATCGGCTGATAAAATAGCAAATGCTCTGAAATTTTTCACAAAAATCAACTACATTCGCCAAGGTATCAGCCACAAAGGACTCGAACAGTCCAAAGCTATTTTGGTAAGCGGCAAAAATCTTTCACGTCAGCTTGCATGGCATCCTCAAGTCATGCACGGCGAAGGAGTTATACCCTTCTCCACTGATCTTGACTTCCTAACAGAACGATTGTGGTTCAAGTTAGGAAAGGGGTTTGGCGGAAATACTAAAAGCCTTGTTACATTTGACGTTGTTGCTCGCGCCCAAATAATTCTTTCGACGCAGGTTTCCAGCAAAATCTCCGGCGAATACAAGGAGCTAATTAAGCGCGTCGAATCCGGGCAGATGCAGACCAATGACGCAAACTATATAATTTCCGAACTGAAGACGAAGGCAATAAAACCTGAGGAGCTGAATCCGGAGAGCGTCGCTACGCTTTCTGATTTTCTGGATGTTGACTCAATTGAGGCAGGCGTAAGAGCCAGACGACTTCTTGAGGATGAAGTAGCTACAATCCCTGAACACATTGCAAATCATGAAAGAACGATTGAAGAATTCAATGAATTTAGAAGATCCGTTTATCTCAGAGACCTTAGTAATTGGCGGTTCGGTAGAGAGCCTATACGTAAGGGCGCTAAAATTCGATATGCAACTATCATCCTATTGCTCATTACTCTACCAGTAGCCCTTACATCCTGGTTTGCAATTCACCTCAGCACAGCAAATGACACACCTTTATCTAAAGTAGGATTCGTAGCAACAGTCTTGGCACTCCTATGGGGTTTTGTCTCGATAAAACTCGCACACCGAATCATCAAGCGAGCAGTAAAAACCTGGGTGAAGAAAAAACTTCGATCCTATACCCCTAAACCAAAGTTCGAAGACCAACAAATATCAATTCAAGCCGTACCAAGAACGCTTGAACATTCTAGAGAACCAGAGAGCGCGTAATAACTTTCATTAATAGCCAAGCGACTGCAACAATCATTGCGGTCGCTGGTTTCTTCAGAGCAAAGTCGTTTCATTTTAGGAATCACACTGTAGTAAACTCGTTAAGACTCGGGAAGAAGTGAAAGCTGAAGGTACGCACCTTCTTACCCAGGGAACCGTCTTGATCATGCCTCATAACATCTAATGTTTTTACCGAAAACCTATACAACCCACGATACCGTGGCCGTTCAAGAGCAATTAAAGAAGAACACCTGAATCTAGAACCACTCACGACCTCCTTGAGGAAATTCTTTAATGAAAAATTGTAGATTGTGGCGTCGACCCCCTGCCCCGTATTAATCGCCCCAGCAGAAGCTTCCCATGGCCAACAGTTTGGAGAGCCTTTCTTCAATGCACTAAAACTTTGCCTCGCCCTTTTCTTACCCTCACGCTCGAATCTTCTATGAAAAAATAGATCTTCCACCCCGCGCTATCTTACTACAACTACTTATAATAGACAGTCCAGAGCTCGTCCATTTTGGTAGTAAAACTCTGACTCATCATCTCCCTGCGCATACCCCAACTGGGATCGACCGGAACGCTCGCAAGCCGCATCGTCCCCCTACCCCACTTTCCATTCACCGCATCCAGTACGCCCATCAATTTTTCATTCGCCACTGACTGAGACGCCGCGAACAGGTCACCGGTGATTTCGTTTGATTGGCTAAGGTCGAGCAACAGCACCTCTGCCTTGCTATAGCGAAAACCCTCCCGGAACACCCGCTCCACGCCCTCCTGTGCCGCCTTTGTCAGCAAACGCGTATCGTCCGTCGGTTACGGCAACTCAACCAGGATGCCATTGGCGTATTTCGCCTCATCCGGATTAAACATACCCGTGCGGATGCTTACCCGTAGACGCTTGCAAAGTGACCGCTGGGAGCGGAGCTTTTCAGCGGCACGCGATGAGTAGGTGGCCACGGCCTCTTTAATCGGGGCAAGCTCGGTCAGACGGGTACCGAACATACGGCTGCAGCAGATCTCTTTCTTGGGCGGGTCAGGCTCATCCAGCTCGAGACATGTGGTACCACCAAGCTCGCGAACAGTTTTCTCCAGCACAACGCTGGACTGCTTTCTGAGCGACCAGGCATCTGCCTGGGTAAGTTCCCAGGCCGTGCGAATGTCCTTAGCGCATACGGGTAATACCCCGTCACTCGGCGCACTCATGGCCCACCATGGAAATCCACCGCCGACTAATCCGACCAACTAGACCGACCGGGGCAGCTGCTCAACCGTCCACCAAGATTTGCTTAACTGTACGTTGCAGCAGAGACATATCGATGCGTTTTTTCGAGTCAGGGCTGCGGAGCGCACGTGCAGACAGTCCTTCGAAGAGTGCAGCTACGATCTCGCACCTCGATTCCAGGGCCGGCGTGTGCCCCCCAAATAATGCGTAGAATGAATCGCTGACAATTTGATCATTTTCGTGGATGAGAGCAGCCACCTTTGGGTTACGGCTCGATTCCGCCAAGATTTCGGTGGTCAATGCTGCATTGCTCGCCGCCATATACCGCTCGGCACATTTGGGGACTAGCTCAGTGAACGCCGATATGGCGTCCGAACCATCACTGGCGAGCCGGACTTCTTCAATGAAATCTCCGAGCTCGCTGTGCTCACGGGCTACTACCCCCTCAATGATCCCCTCCTTACCACCAAAAAAATGATGGATATGGCCAGAGCTCATACCCGCAGCAGCAGATATCTGAGACATGCTAGTCCGGTGAAATCCCTCCGAGCGCACGCACTCTGCAGCTGCCGCCAGCACCTGCTCCTTGCGCCTTTGCGCTACAGCCGAATCACCAGATTTCTTGCTTGACATTCATCTTCTCCACAGAACGACCTACGAATCTGCCCGCCTCTGCGGCAGATGCTGCTTGCGACAGGGTAACAGAATGAGTGTAGACTGTAGATAGGTGGGTCGCCCGACCTAGTATTGGTTGGATCAGCTGCTGGGCCGTGCCTCCAGAATCCTCACCCCGGTTCTGCGGCACGAAAAATAATAGGTGGGTCAAGCCACCTAAATCGAAGAATTGGATAATGAGCTTTCAGAAACTGCTTCTAACAGGCGTTACAGTGCTAGCCGCAAGCGTGATGCTTTCGGCGTGCGGTGACAGCAAATCCACCGCAGGAGCCAAGCAGGCTTTGCCTGAGGTGACTGCGATGAGCCTGCAATCTCAACCGCTTAGAATTTCTACGACCCTACCGGGGAGAACGAAGGCCAATGTCACGGCAGAAATTCGACCTCAGGTCGGGGGCATTCTGCTTGATAGAGCCTTCCTGGAAGGGGCTGAGGTCAAGAAAGGACAATTGCTCTATCAGATCGACCCGGCCCCCTACCGCGCTACGATGATGCGAGCGCAGGCCAGTTATGAATCTGCTCGATCACTGCTGAAACGCTACGAAACGCTCGTGAAATCAAGAGCTATCAGCCAGCAGGAATATGACGACGCACGCTCACAATTTCTTCAATCCGAGGCAGCACTCGAGAGTGCCCGCATTGATTTGGGTTACACGCGCATCATTGCTCCTATATCTGGACGGATCGGGCGTTCTACTGTAACAAAAGGCGCCCTGGTAACCGCCAATCAGTCAGGGGCGATGGCGACCATCCAACAGCTTGACCCTATCTACGTCGATATCGTCCAACCGTCGATCGCTCTTCTCCAACTGAAGCAAGACCTCGCTGATGGCGTGTTGAAAACGGACAACGAAGATCAGGCGGATGTGACCTTGTCACTAGAGAACGGACGTAAATATGAATATACCGGTAAGCTTCAGTTTTCCGAAGTAAGTGTCAATGAAGACACGGGTTCAGTGGTACTGCGAGCCATTTTCCCCAATCCTAAAGGCACACTACTTCCCGGAATGTTCGTAAGGGCCGAATTAGCAGAAGGCACCCGTCAAGAAGCGATTCTTGTCCCGCAACGCTCCGTGTCGCGCGATAACCAAGGTACGGCAACCGTATTGAAGCTCAATGAAAAAAATATTGTTGAGCGAAGCCAAATCACTACTGAGCGTTCAATTGACGGTCAGTGGTTAATCAATGGTGGCTTATCGGCAGGAGATCGCATTGTTGTTGACGGCTTGCAACATGTACAGCCAGGAGCGGAAGTGAAAGTAGTTCCCGCAGACAGCACTAAAATAGCCCAAAATCAAAGCACCGACTAATCGGCGGAACAAATGTCCAAATTCTTTATCGATCGCCCGGTCTTTGCCTGGGTAATTGCTATTGTCGTCATGCTCTGCGGCGCATTAGCGTTATTAAAACTGCCCGTCAACCAATACCCTGACGTAGCACCCCCAGCAATAGGAATTATTGCAAGCTATCCCGGCGCTTCCGCGCAGACTGTTCAAGATACCGTGACACAGGTAATTGAACAGCAACTGAACGGGCTAGACGGGCTAAGATACATCCGTTCTGAAAGCAATGCGGACGGTAGTACAACTATCGTAATTACGTTCGAGCAGAATGTGAACCCCGACACCGCACAAGTCCAGGTTCAAAACAAGCTTGCGCTCGCCACCCCAATGCTTCCCACTTCGGTGCAGCAGATCGGACTTCGTGTTGTTAAGTACAAGCTAAACTTCATGATGGTTGCAGCCCTGATTTCCGAAGACGGGAAGCTTGACAACTATGCCCTTGGAGATCTTGTCGTATCCAAACTTCAAGACCCGCTCACCCGCACTCCTGGTGTAGGTGACTTTATGGTGCTCGGCGCCCAGAATGCGATGCGCATCTGGCTCGATCCATTGAAGCTTAATAACTACAATTTGATGCCAGGAGATGTCATTCAGGCGATTCAAGAGCAAAATGTACAAATCTCTTCTGGTCAACTTGGCGGGCGGCCTACCAGCGGAATTGTTCAGCTCAACGCCACCGTGATCGGAAAATCGCTGCTGCGTACGCCAGAAGAGTTTAAGCAGATACTTTTGAAAGTGAATCCAGATGGATCTCAAGTCACATTAAAAGATGTTGCTGATGTTTCACTTGGAGCAGATGACTTCTCAATCAGCGCCATGTCGAATGGCAAGCCTACCGCAGGCATCGCTTTGAGACTGGCGGCGGGGGGTAATACTCTAGATGCTGTAGCAGCAGTTCGCGCTACGCTTGATCGTATGGCACCAGCGCTGCCGGCGGGTGTGAAAGTAATTTATCCTTACAATACCGCCCCTGTTGTGAGCGAATCCATCAAAGGGGTCGTTCATACGCTTATTGAAGCTATCGTACTCGTATTCTGCATTATGTATCTGTTCCTGCAGAATTTCAGAGCAACGATCATCCCTACCCTCGCGGTTCCGGTCGTGCTTCTGGGCACCTTCGGCGTGATGGCTACATTTGGCTTTACCATAAACATTCTTACAATGTTCGGCTTGGTTCTAGCAATCGGCTTGCTAGTGGATGATGCTATCGTCGTTGTCGAAAACGTCGAGAGGATTATGGCAGAGGAAGGTTTATCACCTCTGGAAGCTACACGTAAATCCATGGAGCAAATTTCCGGCGCGTTGGTGGGTATTGGCCTGGTGCTATCCGCTGTATTCATTCCCATGGCATTTTTCGGAGGATCCACAGGCGTTATCTACCGTCAGTTCTCGCTGACAATTGTAACAGCTATGGCGCTTTCCGTTTTCGTTGCCTTGATTTTCACACCGACACTTTGCGCAACAATCCTAAAGCCAGTACATGGCCACGGTGACAAAAAAGGATTCTTTGGTTGGTTTAACCGCAAGTTCGAGAGCGGAGCAAACAAGTACGAAAAAGGTGTCATTGCAATCCTCGCGCGCCGAGGTCGCTCTATGGCAGCCTTTGTACTTATCGTAGTCGGATTGGGACTGCTCTTCCCCCTGATGCCGACATCCTTCCTTCCAGATGAAGACCAAGGTTTCATTTTGGCCCAAGTTGAACTGCCTGCAAATAGCACAGCGGATCAAACCGACGTTGCTCTTAAGGAGATCACGTCCTACCTCGTCGACGAAGAGAGTGAGATTGTTGATTCGGTGTTTGCTGTGAATGGTTTCAGTTTTTCCGGGAGGGGCCAAAATTCAGGCATGGCTTTTATCATGCTCAAGCCTTGGGATGAACGTAAAGGCACTGCATTTGAGTTACAGGCTCGTGCGATGGAACATCTAAGCAAGATGAAATCTGCAGTTGCACTGGCATTCATGCCGCCCGCGATTATGGAGTTGGGCAACGCAACGGGTTTTAACTTTTTCATTCAAGATTTTAGCGGTCAAGGCCATGCGCATCTTATGCAGGCACGGGCTCAACTCTTAAACGAGGCATCAAAGCGCCCAGAACTCGCCTTGGTGCGAGCAAATGGCAAAGGTGATGAACCTCAATACCAAATCAAAATTGACGATCAAAAGGCTAGAGCCTTCGGCGTTACCCTAGCAGACGTCAATACAACTATGAGCGCAGCCTGGGGCTCCGCGTACGTCAATGACTTCATCGATAAAGAACGTGTAAAACGAGTTTATGTACAAGGCGTACCTCAAGCTCGAATCACACCTGAAGATTTCGCCAAATGGTATGTAAGAAATAAAAATGGCGAAATGGTCTCATTTGCTTCTTTCGCAACCGGGACATGGATTTACGGCTCTCCAAAACTTGAACGCTATAATGGTGCTCCAGCAATCGAAATTATGGGGCAACCAGCACCAGGGTATAGCTCTGGAGACGCAATGAAGGCTATTGAGGAAATTGCTACGACGCTACCGGATGGTGTCAGCATTGAATGGACTGGACTTTCCTATGAAGAGCGCCTATCAGGCTCTCAATCAACGGCACTATACATCTTGTCTATCATTGCTGTATTCCTGTGCCTAGCGGCCCTGTATGAAAGCTGGTCGATTCCATTCGCTGTAATGCTAGTAGTTCCCCTAGGCGTGATTGGTACTGTAATTGCGACCCTGGCCCGAGGCTTGGACAACGATGCATTCTTCCAGATTGGGTTACTTACCACAGTCGGCTTATGTGCAAAAAATGCAATTTTGATTGTAGAGTTTGCAAAAGATTTGTACGAGAGAGGTGGGAGAACAATTACCGAGGCCGCTATCGAAGCATCTCGGCTGCGCTTGCGCCCAATCATCATGACCTCCTTGGCATTCACCATGGGTGTGATCCCGCTTGCGATCTCGAGTGGTGCGAGCTCAGGCAGTAAGCACGCGATCGGCACAGGCGTCATCGGTGGAATGATGACAGCGACATTCCTAGCGATTTTCTTCATCCCTCTATTTTACGTAGTGGTGGCCAACTTTTTTGGAAACAACAAAAAGCAGTTAGTCGCCAGTAATGAGGCACCAAAAAATTGAAACCTTTATTTCCTAGGTTGAAACTTACTACAGCTATGGCCAGCCTCGCGCTAGCTGGTTGCACATCAACTATGGCACCTGAATACGTACGGCCTACTACCCTGACCCCAGAAGTGTGGCCGCAGCCCGCTACCAAGTCGGATGCAATGCAGAAACCTGAAATTGTGAGATGGGACGATTTTTTCTCAGATCCGAAGCTTCGCCAAATAGTTAAAATGGCGCTTGAAAACAACCAAGATCTTATTCAAGCCACTTTAAACGTTGAAAAAGCCAAAGCTCAGTTCCAGATTCAGCGTTCTGAACTAGCTCCCAAGATCGGAATGCAAGTCTCGGGCGAGTCAGGACGAATTCCAGGTTCTATTTCCGAGACTGGAGAGGCTTATACAAGCCACACCTATCAGGCTGGCATAGGAATAGTATCTTGGGAGATTGATCTCTTCGGCAGGCTAAGGAGTCTGAAAGACCAAGCCAAACATCAATACATTGCAACAGAAGCTGCCCAACGCGCAGCTAAGCTTAGCTTGATTGCTGAAGTAGCGCTTTCTTATGTAAAGCTCGCGGCTGACTCAGAGCAATTGAATGTTTCTCAAGAGACCATCCAACGGCTTCAAGAAGCCTATGAGTTACAGGCTGATTTGCAAGCAACAGGCACCACCTCTGATCTTGAGCTCAATCAAGCACTTGGTGAACTTGAGGCATCACGCGACGACGCACTTGCTCTTGAAAGCGATGTCGCACGCGATAAAAGCACACTAGAGCTGTTAGTGGGCGCTCCACTTGATAAGGAGTTACTAAAAACAGACCCCATCAATTCAATTATGCCTTCGAGTCATATTGCTTCCGGACTACCTTCAGACCTACTTCAGAGTCGTCCAGACATCTATTCGGCGGAACAGCTCCTTATGGGTGCAAATGCAAATATTGGAGCAGCCAGAGCAGCGTTCTTCCCAAGCATCAGCCTAACCGGAGGATTTGGCCGCGCAAGCGACTCGTTGGATAATTTATTTAGTGGCGTAAATCGCACATGGTCAGTGATACCTCAAGTCAACTTACCAATTTTCACCGGTGGACAGTTGAGCTCAGCCTTAAAAGTAGCTGAGGTTGATCGAGACATAGCTATCGCGCGCTACCAAAAATCTATCCAGGTGGCATTCAAAGAGGTTTCCGACGGATTGTCTGTCCGATCAAGGATTGATGACAGGCTAAGTGCTCAGCACGCGCGTTTGCAAGCAGCTGAGCGAGCTTATGCCCTTACAAAGCAACGCTATGAAAGCGGTGTCACTCGATACCTCGAGGTGCTTGACTCTCAGCGCACGCTATATACCGCGCAGAGAAGCATGATTTCAACACAGTTAATTAAACATGAAAATTCGATACTAATGTTTAAGGCGCTTGGCGGGGACTGGCGCACACAACGTAGCGAGAGAATTACAGGAGCTCGGTAAACCAAAACGAGAGTGCGGGTGGTAGTCCATCCTCCCCACTCTCATTTTGACTGCCACAGTTCCTAACTAGATTTCAAAAATCTTGCACTCTCAAGCAACTGCCTTGACCATATCCTCGACAACTTTCTTAGCATCACCAAAGATCATCATGGTTTTATCCAGATAGAAGAGCTCGTTGTCTAGTCCCGCATATCCGCTGGCCATCGAGCGTTTATTGACGATGACGGTCTTGGCCTTGAAAGCCTCGAGAATCGGCATGCCGGCGATCGGCGATTTCGGATCGTTCTTCGCCGCCGGGTTGACCACGTCGTTAGCGCCCAGCACCAATACCACGTCGGCCTGGCCGAACTCGGCATTGATGTCTTCCATCTCGAACACCTGGTCGTACGGGACTTCGGCTTCGGCCAGCAGCACGTTCATGTGCCCGGGCATACGCCCCGCCACCGGGTGGATCGCATACTTCACGGTCACACCGTTGTGGGTCAGCTTCTCGGTCAGCTCCTTCAGCGCGTGCTGGGCACGGGCCACCGCCAGGCCGTAGCCCGGAACGATGATCACGCTGTCGGCGTTGCTGAGCAGGAACGTGGCGTCGTCGGCCGAGCCGGACTTAACTGGGCGCTGCTCTTTCGGGCCTTGCGCCACGCCGGCATCGGCATCGCCCCCAAAGCCACCGAGGATAACGTTGAAGAACGAGCGGTTCATCGCCTTGCACATGATGTACGAGAGGATCGCACCCGAAGAACCAACCAGCGAACCGGCGATTATCAGCATCGAGTTATTCAGCGAGAAACCGATACCGGCCGCCGCCCAGCCCGAGTAGCTGTTGAGCATCGACACCACCACCGGCATGTCGGCGCCGCCGATCGGGATAATGATCAGCACGCCCATGACGAAAGCAAGGGCAAGCATCAGGGTGAAGGCACTGTAGTGGCCGGTGAAGGTGAACAGCAGGCCCAGAGCGAGGGTGGTCAGGCCCAGGATCAGGTTCAGCTTGTGCTGACCGGCGAACTTTACCGGTGCGCCCTGGAACAGGCGGAACTTGTACTTGCCCGATAGCTTGCCGAAGGCGATGACCGAACCGGAGAAGGTAATGGCACCGATGGCTGCGCCAAGGAACAGCTCCAGGCGGTTACCGTTGGGGATCGGGTCGCTGATGGCAGCCACGATGCCCATCGACTGCGGCTCGAGCACGGCGGCGATGGCGATGAATACTGCAGCCAGGCCGATCATGCTGTGCATGAAGGCGACCAGTTCCGGCATCTTGGTCATCTCGACGCGTTTAGCCATGACCGAACCGGCGGTACCGCCGACCAGCAGGCCGACGATGACGTAGCCGATGCCGGCAGTGGCCAGCTCAGCCCCAAGCTTATAGATGAGGCCAACCGTCGTGAGGATGGCGATCCCCATGCCGATCGTGCCGTACAGGTTGCCACGCCGCGACGTGGTCGGGTGCGATAAGCCCTTGAGCGCCTGGATGAAGCAGATCGAGGCGACAAGGTAGAGGAGCGTTACCAGATTCATACTCATACTTATCTTTGCACCTCGCTTTTGGTTTTTTTCTTGAACATCTCAAGCATGCGGCGGGTGACCAGGAAGCCACCGAACACGTTGACGGCGGCCAGGGCCACCGCCAAGGTGCCCATCAGCTTGCCGGCCGGGGTCACGGTCAGGGCGGCGGCCAGCATGGCGCCGACAATGACGATCGCCGAGATGGCGTTGGTGACCGCCATCAGCGGTGTGTGCAGCGCCGGGGTGACGTTCCACACCACGTGATAACCCACATAGATGGCCAGCACGAAGATGATCAGGTTGTAGATGCCATGGGAAATCAGCATGTCTTCCA